>JANNMV010000286.1:0-16371 GCA_031398205.1 Pseudomonadota bacterium
TGGCGGTACGCGGACGCGTCGGTGAGGTACAGCCGACGGCGTTGGTCGATCTCGGCAAACCGGCCTTCAAGCTTGGCATGGCCGAACTCAAGGTGGGCTGGCGCGAACACGAACTAAAAGTCAAAGTCATAGCGGAAAAAACCACTTACCGCGTTCGCGATCAAGCGCAGGTTTCGATTCAAGTTGAGCGCAGCGACGGTAAACGCTTGCCGGGTGGCGCCGAGATTGCGCTCGCCGCTGTGGACGAAGGCCTGCTCGAACTCATGCCCAACCGCAGTTGGAATTTGCTCGAGCAAATGATGGCGCAACGTGGCTTGGGTGTGGAGACGGCCACGGCACAAATGCAAGTGGTGGGGCGTCGACACTATGGGCGCAAAGCGGTGGCCGCGGGTGGCGGCGGCGATACCATGCGCCAAGGGGGTGCCGGTGACAACACGGCGCGCGAGATGTTCGACACCCTACTATTGTGGAAAGGTCGAATCCTCCTCGATGCCGATGGCAAAGCGAGCGTGGCGATCCCGCTGAACGATTCGCTGACCTCATTCAAAATTGTCGCCATCGCCAACGCCGGCGCAGGATTGTTCGGCACCGGTTCCGCGAGCATTCGCGCCACGCAGGATCTGATGCTGTTCTCCGGTTTGCCTTCGATGGTGCGCGAGGACGATCGGTTTGTTGCCAACGTGACGCTGCGCAATGCAGGTGAATTAAAACAAGCGGCCAAAGTCAGCGCCACCGTCACGGCGAGCACCCAGGGAAGATTGGGTAAACCGATCGAACTGCCTGTGCAAACGATCTCGCTCAAACCCGGCCAGGCGGAGGAACTTGCCTGGCCGACGATTACGCCCGTTGGCGCCGATCAATTGCAGTGGGATATTCGGGTCAATGGAACATCCGACGGCAAAGCCGTAACGGATCGAATCAAATTCACGCAAAAGATCGCGCCCGCGATCAAAACGCGCACGCTGCAAGCGACGCTGCTGCAACTCGATAAATCCGTGGACATCGCGATCGCGCAACCGAAAGATTCGTTGCCCCATCGTGGCGGAATCAAGATCGATTTGTCGCGCTCGCTGGCCGATCAACTCAACGGTGTACGCGATTACATGCGCGACTATCGCTACAACTGCCTGGAGCAACGCATGTCGAAAGCGGTTGCGCTAAACGATGAAACCCTATGGCAAAGCGTGGTGCAATCGCTGCCCGCGCATCTCGATAGCGATGGACTGGCGAAATATTTCACCGAGATGCGCGCTGGCAGCGATACCTTGACGGCTTACCTGCTAACGATCGCGGATGAGGCCGGGTGGGCGCTTCCCGATGCCGCCAAGAGCCGCATGAATACTGCCTTGCAGGCCTTTATTCAAGGGAAAATTCGACGCGATTCAAGTTTGCCGACCGCGGATTTAACGTTGCGCAAACTCGCTGCGTTCGCAGCGCTCAGTCGCAGCGAGCCCGCGCCCGATCCGTTGTGGCTGACATCGATCAGCATCGAACCGAATCTCTGGCCAACCTCTGCCCTACTCGATTGGCAAACGATTCTGCAGCGCGTCGTTGCGATGCCGGCGCGCGAGGCACGCTTGAATGAAGCCGAGCAAATTCTGCGCAGTCGCCTCAACTTCCAGGGCGCCATCATGGGATTTTCCACCGAGCGCAGCGATAATCTGTGGTGGCTGATGATCTCCGGCGACAGCAATGCCAACCGCGCGATCGTCAACGTGCTCGACCATCCCGCCTGGCGTGAAGACGTGCCGCGCATGGTGAAGGGCGCGATGCAACGGCAGCGCGGCGGCCACTGGAACACCACTGTCGCGAACGCATGGGGCGCGTTGGCGCTGCGTAAATTCTCCGCGGCGTTTGAAGTGGTGTCTGTCGCGGGAACGACTTCCGCGCGTATCGCCAACGATCGGCGTAGTCTGACGTGGCAACCGAACAACCAGGGCGACACACTCAGTCTGCCTTGGCCGGCGACGGGTACGAATAAACTCAGCTTGCGCCACGACGGCACGGGAAAACCCTGGGCCACGGTGAGCAGCCTTGCAGCGGTTGCGTTGCCGGCGCCGCTGAACAGCGGCTTTACCATCAAGCGCACGGTCACGGCGATTGAGCAGCAAGAGGATGGCAAATGGAGTCGCGGCGATGTGCTGCGCATTCGCTTGGATTTGGATGCGCAAACCGATGCGACGTGGGTAGTAGTCGATGATCCGATCGCCGCCGGCGCAACCATTCTCGGCACGGGTCTGGGCCGTGATTCGCAGATCATGACGCAGGGCGAAAAACGCGAAGGTTGGGTCTGGCCGGCATTCGAAGAGCGTGCACAAGACGCGTTCCGCGCTTATTACGAATATGTACCGAAAGGAAAATGGAGCGTGGAATACACCGTGCGCCTGAACGGTTCGGGTGATTTTCGTTTACCCGAAACTCGCGTCGAGGCGATGTACGCGCCGGAGATGTTTGCCGAATTGCCCAATTCGTCGCTGTCGATTCAATCATCCGATGAGATGAGTTTTTTCAGCAAGACGAAGCGCTGGCTGGATACCTTGTTCAAATAACCATTTTTGCTTCGATTGCGCCGATCCTACTTGGTTAAGTAGGGACTGGTTTTTGCGTTCGCGATTATTCTTTGCCTACACAATAATCGCGGCGAAATAATCATGACAACACCCCCACGCAGGCAGGCTGAAACACCGCATGGATGCCGGGTGGCCTTGGGCCGCTGCCTCTCAGAGGCATGTTGCCCGCCGGCCAGTATCGACGCGGGTCTAGGGCAATCGGATAACGCGCCGTTTCCTCAACATAGTTTTCTGATGATCGGCAGACAGACGGCTGATTCCGCCCACGGCGAAGCGCCGCGACGGGGCCGCCGTAGCGCCGTGCGAACTAAAAAATATTTTGAGCCCACGCTCGAGGTACGCTGTCTCGGCTACTTCTCGATCCGGCCGCGCGCCGATGCGCGGCCGATCAAACTGAAAACCAACACCCGCCCGGCCGCGCTGCTGCAGCTTCTCATCGCCGTCGGCGCCAAAGGCATCGAGAAGCGCCAAGCAGAAGCAATGCTCTGGCCGCCCGCGCAAGAAAAAATCGCGCGCGGCCGACTCAATACCGCCTTGCATCGGTTACGACGAATCCTCGGTGTCGATCACGCCTGCCGCGTCGACCAAAGCATCATCAAACTCGATGCCAGCGTGCTGTCGATTGACGCCTGGGTGTTCGACAGCGAGGCCGAATCGCTGCACGCGCGGCTACGACAGGCATCCAACCTCGACTCCGGAGAAATCGCCATTCGCTGCGAACGCTTGTTGGAACTGTATCGAGGCCCGTTCCTGGCGACGCAGCCAGCGCCACTATGGATCGTCGTTACGCGCGATCGCTTGCAGGCGAAATTCGTGAAGGTGATTAAAGCAGCGGGTGCATTTTGGCAAGCCAACGGACGCTGGGATCGCGCCGCGCTGCTTTACCAGCGGGTAATCGAGTCGGACAATTTTGCAGAGGATGCCTACCGCGAGCTGATGCGCTGCCACCTCGCGCAACGGCAATTCTCTGAAGCGATTCGCGTATTCAACCGCTGCCGCGACGTGTTGGCCCTCGCGTTAGGGATCACACCGAGTGAAGAAACCGAAGCACTGCATCGACAAGCGTTAGCAACTCAGAAAGACGATACCGCACACGGGCCGTGAAAGCAGCAATTTTTTAAGAATGTCATCCTGCGCACCACAATGCGAGATTGCTTCGTCGCAAAAAGCGCTCCTCGCAAAGACACCTCCCTGGCCGCAACGCGAGGTTCAAGAATCCAAAGATTCAATTTTTCTCGGACGGATTCAAATCCGCATCCAGCGCGATGCGTTCGTCGAACACGAAACACTCGCCTTGAAAATGCGCATTGCCGCATTCCTCGAAGTACTTCAAAATGCCGCCGTCGAGTTGAAACACGTTGTTAAACCCCTGTTGCAGCAAATACGGCGCGGCTTTTTCGCAGCGAATGCCGCCGGTACAAAACGTCACGATGGTTTTGTCCTTCAGGCTCGTATCGGCGTGCATCGCCGCCGCTGGGAAATCGCGAAAATGATCGATACCGAAATCCTGGGCGTTGGCGAACGTGCCGTGGTTGACTTCGAACGCGTTGCGCGTGTCAAGCAACACTACGTCGCGCCCTTCGTCTAGCCATGCTTTCAAGGTTCGCGCCGATAGGCGCTCCGCGGGCCGTTTCGCAGGATTAATGCGCGGCATGCCAAAGGGAATGATTTCATTTTTGATCTTCACCAGCAACTTGCCGAACGGCTGATGATCGGAAAAACTGTCTTTGAATTGAATGTTGGCGAAGGCCCGATCGCCGCGCAACTCGGCTTTGAACGTAATAACGTTGTCTTCATCGCCGGCGAGGAATAAATTAATCCCTTCGGGTGCGAGCAAGATCGTGCCCTTGAGTTGCAGCGCGGCGCAACGGGACTTGAGGTTATCGCGGCGCGCGGGCAAGTCGTCGAGGCTGACGAATTTATAGGCGGCGATGTTGAGGATTTTATTCATTGCATCAACGTCTGATAAAACCACCGCGTCATTCCCGCGCAGGCGGGAATCCATACTGCATGTGCAGTAGCGACGGCAGAATGGATTCCCGCCTGCGCGGGAATGACATAAAAAGTGTATTCGTAATGTATTAACGCCAATGGGAAATCCCATCGTAAATTAATTTGGCGCCCATCAAAAAAAGCAACGTATAACTGACGCGATAAAACACTTTTTCTTTCACCCGTTTATGCAGCCAGACACCCAACCCCATGCCAATCGGCGCGAAGGGAGAGAGCACCAGCGAGGTGCTCATGTTGGCGAGGCTAAGTTGGCCAAGTAGCGCGTAAGGAATGAGCTTGAAGTAATTCACAGCGGTGAAAAAAATCACCGTGGTGCCGACCAGCAGGGTTTTTTCCATTTTCAGCGGTAACAGATAAACCATCAACGGTGGACCGCCGGCGTGTGCGACGGTGCTCGTGAATCCGGACAAGCCGCACCAGAACGCGGCCTTCGCTTTGGATTCGACCCCGGGCTTTTGTCGCGCGGCGAAACCGAGCCAATGATTCAATGCGAATCCCACCGCGATGCTGCCGACGAGAAAGCGAATCGCCTGTTCATTCAACTGACCGAACATGAGGCCACCGAGCGTCACGCCCAGTACGGCGCCGAGGATCATGATCTTGACGCGTGTGCGATCAAAAATCCCGCGGTACGCCCACAGGCCGACCAGATCCATTAGGCACAGGATCGGCAACATGATGCCCGCCGCGGTAATCGGCGAAATGGCGAGGGACATCAGCGGCACCGCCATGCCGCCGAACGCACCGGGAAATCCACCCTTGGCGATGCCGACCAGAAGTACTGCGGGAATCGCGACGGCGTAGAACAGCGGGTCGGTGATGATGGAGAGGATCATGGAAAATTAGTGTCGACCACATTATGCCCCTCGCCCCTTCGGGGAGGGGTGGGAGCGAGCGAGGGGAAGCGCTAGATACCCATCAGCGCCAACGCTGCGCGATGCAATGGGCTGTCAGCTTTCGCTAGTTCTTCAACCACGGTGAAATGATTGGCGCCCGGCAGGGCCATGTTTTGCATGTCGTGGTGCGACCAGCGATCCATTAGCAATTGCGTTTGGCGCTTAAATTCGTCACTCTCGTCACCGCCGACCGCCAGCGCAACGGGCATTGAAAAAGCCGGATGGAGGAGGGCAGGGCTGAGCCGCTTAGCCGCGGCCTCATCAAGGCGCACGTCTTGATTGATCGAGGTATGGCGAATCGGTTCGAGATCGTAGAGGCCGCTGATGCAAATCGCGCCTTTGATCAGATCAATCGGCAGCGTGGTGGACACCGACGGCCAATGAGTCGTGGCCAGCATCGCGGCCAGATGTGCGCCCGCGGAATGACCCGCAATATAAAGCTTGCTTGCGTCGGCGCCATAACGATGCGCGTTTTGCGCCAGCCACGCAATCGCCACACGACATTGGCGCACGATGTCATCGATGCGCAACTGCGGCGCGAGTCCGTAATTGATCATCGCGACTGTCACACCGTGTTTTCTGAAGCTTGGCAGCAAGAACGAAAAATCGTTTTTGTCCAGCGAACGCCAATAACCGCCGTGAATAAAAACCAGCAGCGCCTGCGACGGCCCATCGGGAAAAAACAAATCAAGCTTCTCGAGATAGCTTGGGCCGTATTCAAGATCAAGCTCACAACGGCGCGCGGCGCGAACCTGCTCCGATTCACTCGCCCAGCGCGCGATAATCCGCGGATGCTCGGGCACGGCGGCGCGGTTATTGTATTGTTGCTCGAAGTATTCGGGAGTGAAGGCGGTCATAATAAAAATGAAGTTTTAGTACCGAGGGGATTATATCAGCGCGCCTTAATTCAACGATTTCAGATATTCGGTTCGCGCATCCTTCGGCATTTTTGCGACGCGCTTGACCGCAGCGTAAAAACGCACGAAGTCACTCTGCTGTTGTTGCAACAACTTTTGAAACGCGGGCACGAGTTCGGTATAAATCGCGATCGACGCCAGGTGGGCATTATTGAGCTCCTGGCCAAACCAGCGATCGTAGCCGGCAAAACCGTTCCATGATGTTTTCAGAGCTTGGTATTCGGCGCGCAAATCTTCAAAGGTCTGTTGTTTCGCCAAACGTTTTGCGGTGTCGGAAAGATCGGTTGCATACAGACTCTTCAAGCGTTGTTGATACCTCAAAACCAACTGTTGAAAGTCCGCGCGACGCCTTTGCGCCGTTTGCCAATCGCCTGAAAGTCCGCGCGCTGACGGGGTGGCCTTGGGCCATTGGCTCTGCAGCCAGCGCTCGATGCCTGCTTCTTCCACCGCGGTGGCGAACGATTCATTAAACATCGAGTCGTCCCGCACGTAAACGACTTGATGAGCTAACTCGTGAAACAGCAGCCGCGCCAACTCCACTTCGGGATAATGGATGAAGGTATTCAAAATTGGATCGTTGAAATAACCCAGCGTTGAATAGGCCGGGACGCCGCCGACAAACGCATCGCTCATCCGCGGCGGAAGATTTTTTGCGAATGCTTCGGCGTGATCTTTCGAAAAATAGCCGCGATAGTTCACGCAACCGGCAATCGGGAAACACCACTCGGCAAGTTCGGTGGAAAATTCCGTCGTCGCGAATACATTCCAAATCACGAAGGGCCGCTTCAGGTCGGCGTAACTTCGATAACTTTTGTTATCGGGCAATTTCAGTTCTCTGCTCGCGTAATCGCGGATCGCCAGCAGCGCCGTGAGGCGCCGTTTGAGGTCGGGCGTGGTATCGCGATCTTGAAT
Source organism: Pseudomonadota bacterium (assembly GCA_031398205.1). Taxonomy (GTDB): domain Bacteria; phylum Pseudomonadota; class Gammaproteobacteria; order Burkholderiales; family JALYOK01; genus JALYOK01. The sequence goes on from JANNMV010000286.1 coordinate 7,309, forward strand.
CACCGCTTCGATCGGGCGCGCCCTATTCATCATGTCCATCTGGCCGTTGATGGCTTGCCAATAGAAGGAGAGGGTCGAGCAGCCCGCAAGTCCTAACAGTGCCACGACACACGCAATGAATCTGAAAAAATTTCGCGCCAAACCTACCACGTTGTCATTCCCGCGAAAGCGGGAATCCATGTTGAATTTGTAGTTACGAGTGCCAAATGGATCCCCGCTTTCGCGGGAATGACAGCGTGGGAATTTGTTGCGCTCACTTTAAACCGAACGCGAAAGAGCCTACCGAACTCCGTTTAAGCATCACGCCACGACGCGCACGTATACTGGCTCGCAGCCATGCATGCCTAAAGGCCCGCTCTACAAGCGCCTCTCCAGGCACCCATGCATTTAAATCCAATAGGTCGTCGACTTCATCACCTGCGAGCCAATGCGCATCGCACGCTTAATGGGCGCCGGCATTTCCGCCGCGCCGTGGGCCTGCGCAGTCATACCGTGCTCCGCCTCGTCGCACCGCATCTGCTCCAACACCGCGCGGCTTTTCGCGTCGCTTGCCGGCAGTTGATCTAGATGGCCGGTGAGGTGGCCTTCAACCTGGCGTTCGGTTTCCGCAAGAAACGCCATATTCCAACGATCGCCAAGCAAGCCGGAAAGCGCACCGAGCGCAAACGAGCCGCCATACATCAAGGGATTGAGCAGGCTTTTGCGGCCGCCGAGCTCGTTCAGCCGTTCTTCGCACCAGGCTAAATGATCCTGCTCTTCGTCGGCCGCAGCACTAAGCGTAGCGCGGATCTCCGGGCTGCGCGCAGTGAGCGATTGGCCTTGGTAGAGCGCCTGGGCGCAAACCTCGCCGCTGTGATTGATACGCATTAAACGCACGGCGGCGGCTTTTTCCGCCGGCGCGGTCGGTGTTTCCAGCGCGGCATGGGCTGGCGATTGACGCCGCGCTTGCGCCGGGGCAAACACCGTGCGTAACGCTCGGTCGAATTGCAGAATAAGTTGATCGGCGAGGTTCATGTTTGGTTCTTCCGTCTGGTCTGGATTCGATTATACCGCGCGACTCCAAGCAACCGGACTGTCACAAAATTGTCATCTTTCGTTAATAAACTGGCGACCGTTCTAGCTAACCCAACCAATAAGGAGCTCTTCACCGTGGCCGCAAAAAAGTTGACTGTTGCAACCCCTTCGCGCAAGAATTTCCTGCTCGCTGTTTGCATTTCCGCTGCGCTGGGCATGGCGTTCACGCCGCTTGCCCATGCCGACGCGCTGGATAATTTGATCGAAAAGCTGAAAGAAAAAGGCGTCATTACCGAGGAAGAATATAAGGATGTGATCGAGGTTCGCGAGGGCGAGCGTGCGGTTTCACGCAAGCGTCGCCAGGAAGAATCCGAGAAAATGACCAAGGCGGAAGATCGCGCCAAAACCGAAATGGTCGGCAACTTCAGCGATGGCATTCGTTGGGAATCCGCCGACAAGAAAAATTCCATCGGCCTGAATGGCCGCATGCAGTTGGACTATCGCAACTTCAGCGGCGATGATAATTTAATTGCCGACACATTCGATATCCGTCGCGCGTATCTGACGGTAGCCGGAAAATTTTGGGAACACTACACGTTCGATTTGAGCGCGGACTTTGCGGGGTTGGTTGGCTCGAACAATATTTCCACAACCACCACCTGTACACCGGCGGGTGTGTGCACCTCGGCGACAGCCACCGACCTGCGCCAACAGTCACATCTGGATGTCGCGTGGTTCAACGTGGGCTGGTGGCAAAGCGCTCAGTTCCGTTTCGGCCAATTCAAAATGCCGTTTAGCTTAGAAGAGCAAACCAGTTCTCGCTTCATCGACTTTCAAGAACGTTCGTCGATGAACGCCCTTGTTCCGGGCAAAGAGCGCGGCGCCATGGTACACGGCGCGCCGTTGACCGGACTATTTTATGGCGTGGCGGTATCTACCGGCCAAGGCAAGAATAACAACGAAAACGATCGCATCACCGACGGTACCGATTACATCGCTCGGGTCGGCGTCAATATTGCCGAAATGGTCGGGCAAAAGAATGCGGTTTATCACTTGGCCGCAGCCTATTCTGACGGCAAGCTTCCGGTCGCCGCTGCGCCGAACGGCCGCACCGAAGGCCGTGGCCTGACTTACTTTTCCTCGGCGGCATTTACCGGCGCGAATATGGATCGTACTCGCATGGGCGCGGAAGCCGCAGTGGCGATCGGCCCGGTAAAATTTCAGGCCGAGTACACCCAAGCAAACTTTAGCGGCAAAAGTGCGGCCGGCGTAAATTTTGATCGTGACATCAACGCCTGGTACGCCGGCGTCAACTGGGCGATCACCGGCGAACCCTACGCGGCGAGTTACCGCAACGGCGCGTTTGGCCGCCTGCGCCCGAACAGCAACTTCGCGCCGAAGGGCGGCGGCTGGGGCGCATGGGAATTGGGTCTGCGCTACAGTAATTTCGACGCGTCGGACTTCCGCCTCGTCGCCAACAATCCGCTGGGAACCGGCGTCTTGGCCACCAACCTAACCAATGAAGCGAATGCCTACACCGTCGGCATTAAGTGGTTACCGACACCGAATACACGCTTCTTATTAAACTATATCCAGACGTATTTCGACACGCCGATCACCGTCAATTCGGTCAAAGTTGACGATGAAAAAGCCATCACCTTCCGCGCGCAGTTCGATTTTTAGAGCGACCGTGATAGCATTTAGCTAGGCTATCGAAAGTCGTAAAATAGGCCCTCAAGTCTTCGGATTCGAGGGCCTTTCGTTTTATTATCTTTGAATGGTTAAGGGCAACCCGATGACGCGATAAAAAACCTGGCGCGATCTCAATTCGGGGCGCATGGCGGCCACTGATCGCTCAGTGTTGCGCTGAATCAGTCTTTCAACAGGCCGCGATCCGGCACTGACCAGGGTTTTTTAGGATATTGCCTCGCAGGCAATACCGTGCCACGAGGCAAGCTGGGCGCGGCTCGTTCGCTCACCATTGCTGACATCACACAGCGAATTGAGACAACTCTTCGAGTTGTCTCAATCCGTATGGGTCACGCCTGTTCGCGCCTTAGATCTTTTCGGGCATTGCGGAGGAGTGGTGACTTGTGATCAACCATTGCTTGCCGTCCCACTTGTAGGTGTATGTGTAGCGTGCCTTGACTATCGCGCCAGTCGCGCCAAACGTGAATGTGTAGAGCCCAGCGTCGACCGCTGTCGTGCAACCAATCTCAATTGTTCTTGAGTCGATCTTTCCGGCCGGCTTGTTTGCAAGGAAGTGATGGAAGTATTCCACCTTCTCGGCCGCGGTCAGTCGCGGCTTGTTTGACACAGTGGGCAGAAGGATGGAGCGTTCGGCATAGTTGGCGGCAACCTTTTTGGGGTCACCGGTCTGTAGCGAGCCGTTCCATCGCTCGAACAAAGCTGAGATTTCTTGCTCATTGGTTTCCTTGCAAATTTCCGTTCGCGTTGACGCTGACTCGGCAATAGATGGGCCTGAGGCGAACCCTGTGAGTGCGAAGGCAGTAATTGCTGATAAAGCTGAAATTCTATTCATTGACGATCCTATGTTGCGGGTTAAAAAACGGGAAAAGACCATAACGTAATGTAATAACCAAAACTGCAGATTAGCAGCGCGCCGCCGACGAACATCAGGCCCGGGATGCGCACCGCGATTGCGCCGACCGCGCCCCAGACCATCGCTTGTCTCTGCAAGTGTTTCGGCAAGTTGCGCGCGGTTAGCGCTATCACGATCGCGTTATCGCCCGCCAGCACCAGATCGATGACGATGATAACGAACAGCGCGGAGAAAAAATTCAAGGGAGAATAATTCCAATTTTTAGGTCCTCGCGAATTACCGTTATTCGGGCCGACGCAGCGCCGCGATGCGCTCCGCGAGCGGCGGGTGGGTCATGAATAGGCGCTTGATGCCCAAGCTTTGAGCGCCGGCGATGCCGAAGGCTGCCATCTTGTCGGGAAGAGGCGGCTGGCCGACGGCGAGACCGAGTTTCTCCAGCGCGGCGATCATCTTCCCACGCCCGGCCAGGCGCGCGCCGCCGGCATCCGCCCGGAACTCCCGCTGGCGCGAGAACCACATGACGATGATCGAGGCGAGGATCCCGAGTATCAGTTCGGCGGCGATATACGTCACGAAGAACCCCGGGCCGCGCCCCCGCTCGCTCTTGAACACCAACCGGTCGACTGCGTGACCGATGATGCGCGCGAGAAAAATGACGAAGGTATTGACCACCCCCTGAATCAGCGCCAGCGTTACCATGTCGCCGTTGGCGATGTGGGACACCTCGTGGCCCAGAACCGCTTCCGCTTCGTCGCGGCTCAGGCTGGCAAGCAGCCCGGTGGATACGGCCACCAGAGCATTGTTCTTGTTCATGCCGGTGGCAAACGCGTTGACCTGAGGCGAGTCGTAGACAGCCACTTCCGGCATCCCGATCCCAGCGGCCAGCGCCTGGCGCTTCACCGTTTCCACAAGCCAGAGTTCCGTCGGCGTGCGCGGCTCAACGATGACTTGGGCGCCGACCGATCGTTTGGCCATCCATTTAGATATCGCCAACGAAATGAAGGCGCCGCCAAAGCCCATGACGGCGGCGAATACCAGCAGGGCGTTGAGGTTAAGCCCCTGCTCATTGAGGTAAGGCTCGACGCCCAGCAGGCGCATGCTCATCGAAAGCACCAGCACGATGGCGAGGTTGGTGGCGAGAAAAAGCACAGTGCGTTTCATGGCGGTTCTTTTACTGGCTGGTGGTTAGCGGGCCCGCCGCTGGGTGTGTTCCAAAAGTGGCACCATGAGCGGAAATCCCAGGCGCTGGATGTCGATTCGCATGCTTGTCTCTTCTTGTCGGTCAATGCTCTCTAAGCTCGAAGTGTAGACACGCTGTGACGTCGTGTAAAATCGATTTATACAGAACGATTAGTCGAATAAACCGAAGGATTGTCGTAATGAATTTCAAGCACCTGCACTACTTCTGGCGGGTCGCCAAGGCCGGCGGCGTGGCGCGAGCGAGCGAGCAACTGCACCTGACTCCTCAGACGATCAGCGGACAGATCGGGCTCCTGGAGGATGACTTGGGAACGCCACTGTTTGCCAAGAAAGGCCGCAACCTCGAACTGACGGACGCGGGGCGGCTCGCGCTCGGCTACGCGCAGGACATCTTCGCTCTCGGGTCCGAACTGGAGGAGTCTCTGCGGAACTACCCGGCGGGCGGCCGTCCGGTCGAGTTCCGAGTCGGCGTTGCCGATGCAGTTTCGAAGACGATCGCGTATCGCCTGATCGAACCGGCAACCCGTCTTCCCACGGCCGTGCGCATCGTATGCCGGGAATCGAAGCTCGACAGCCTTCTCGCGGAACTTGCCGCCCATCGGTTGGACCTGGTCATTTCCGACGCGCCGATTCCAACCTCGGTGAGCGTGCGCGCATACAATCACCGGCTCGGGGAATCGGGGGTAAGCTTTTTCGCCTCAGCCGGGCTTTTCAAGCACTGCAAGGGAAAGTTTCCCGCTTGCCTGGACGGCGCTCCGATGCTGGTTCCGGGGGACGGCGCGGCGGTCAGGCCGCGCTTGGATCGGTGGCGCGATGCAAACAAACTCCGGCCCCGGGTGGTCGGAGAGTTCGACGACAGCGCGCTCATGAAGGCTTTCGGGCAGCGCGGCGCGGGCGTGTTCATCGGGCCGACCGTACTCGAATCCGAAATCGAAAAACAATATGGCGTGAAAACGCTGGGCCGAACGCAGGAGATCGTCGAGGAGTTCTTCGCGATCTCCGTCGAGCGCCGCGTAACGCACCCCAGCGTCGTCGCCATCACGGCGGCGGCGAAAGATCGGTTGTTTGTCACAAGCGACGATGCCTGATGTCGAACGACACATGCGCGTGATCCACGCGCTGCGCGAGTTCGTTGCGCTCGAATCCGCCGGGAGCGCAAAATCTCTCTGGCCGATTGCATCAGAATGGATCTTAACTTGGTGCACGCCTGTAACGAAACCCCTGCCATCGTCGGCGGGCGCCTGGAGCGCTCAATACAATCGATAGCCCGGACGCAGGATCATTTCGTCCTACCGAGCCACGCTGCGTGATGGGATTCGCGGGCGCTCTGCCCATCCTACTCGCTTCGGCACATTCTGCGGATACGCCAGTTTCCAATCGACGGTCACAGACACTTCGAATTTGTTCAGGGCAACGCAACGAATCAGTTGCTCACGTTTTGAGGGACAAAAAGTGTTCCGCCTCTGTGAACTCACCTTGGTCGAGGTGGCTTTACCTCAAATCTTATCGATCAAAATAGTGAGCAATTCAACTTGGCAATTTTCCTTGGAGAAAAAGTGTTCTGTGTAAAATTCAGGCATCGATTCGATGCTCGCTGCGATACCGATCCCTGATCCCGCGCTGGAGGCCAAGCGGCCGTACCAGATCATTGCGGGTGAAGTGCCGAGCGTGCTGAACCCGCCGGGCGGATGCCGGTTCCATCCGCGCTGCCCGCAGGCGATGGCGCGATGCGCCGAGGTCGAGCCGCCGTTGCGGGCGGCGGACGCAGGCAGGGTGGTTGCCTGCCATCTTTACCATCCGGCCGACCAATAAGGGAATTAACGGGCCTCTCATATGCGCGCGCTCAATAGCGGCATTGATGCCTGGAGAGCCGCATCCAGCTTGGCTCCCAGGCCGATTGCTAAACCATTAAAAAGTTCTGAGGATGACTACTGGCCGCCAACGCAGACGATTTTATTTTCGTCATTCCCGCCCCCGGCGACATGCTCGTGGTCGGGCTGAGAGGCGCGGAAATCACTTCCTCAGCAAGTCTCCAAACACGCCATGTTGCTCGAGCGGTTAAACGTAACAAGTTACCCGATTCACAAAACCGCAGTCTCGCGATCTATTATCCTAGAAACGGCAGTAGCCGCACATTCTGTTAACGTAGAGTCTTGCTGGCGGCGGGTTGCCGAAGCAGTTTCGAAGACGATCGCGTATCGCCTGATTGAACCGGCAACTCGTCTTCCCACGGCCGTGCGTATCGTATGCCGGGAATCGAAGCTCGACAGCCTTCTTGCGGAACTTGCCGCCCATCGGTTGGATCTCGTCACCTCCGACGCGCCGATCCCACCCTCGGTGAGCGTGCGCGCATACAACCCTGCGCGTTTGCGTTCTACAGTAAGGTCGCGTTCCATCTCGGCCAGGCTGGCCATGACGTGAAAGAAGACGCGCCCCGAAGTAGTGCCGGTGTCGATGACATCGGTGAGACTCTTGAACTGGACGCCTTGCTTGCAACGTACCAACCAGATCGACCAAGTTTTTGACGCGGCGACCAAGTCGATCCAATTGCCAGACAACAAGGGTATCGCCCTTGCGTAGCATTTCCAGCACCTTGGCCAATCCTGGCCGCTCGGCGCGGCTACCGCTGATCTTATCGTCGAAGACCTTCTTGCAAGCCGCCTTGGTCAACGCTTCGATCTGAAGATCAAGGTTTTGATCCTGCGTCGAGACGCGCGCATCGCCGATCAATATGGCTTGTCACCCTCTCGGTCGCAGTGGCAGCACGCGCATTCGCGTGCGATTCGGATCAACGGTGAGCAACGCGCCTTCTTCCAGTTCAAATGCCATCTGCCGCAGGGCGACGATGACCTGCTTGCCGATCACGTCCGGGCTGACATCCTCGGCGCGGATTTGCACGACGCTGGGCTTCTCGCCGTGGGTGGCGGCGAGGATCGCGCCGAAGTCCAGATCGTGGGTGAGTACTACGTAATCATTCGCGCTGGCGTAGGCCATGATCTCTGCGTCTGGCGCGTTCTTCGCCCCAAGCGTTGACCAGTGCGCTGCCTCGATACCCGCACCGGCCAGCACTCCGACCCAGCGCGGCGACAGGTTCATATCGACGATCAGCTTCATACGCTGGCCAGCATGACCTCGCGTTCATCGGCTCGCCATGCGGCGTAGCGCAGCGCCTGCATGATGTCCTCGCGTTCAAGGTAAGGGTAGTCGGCGAGAACTTCATCGAAGCTGTGCCCGGCGCCAATTTGTCCCACGACCATGCCGACCGTGACGCGCATGCCACGGATGCACGCCTTGCCGCCCATCACCTCGGGCTGTTGGGTGATGCGATTCAGTTGTTCCATGCTCTGCTCCTTATCGAAACTCATGGTCATGCTATCGGTTCAAGAATACAGTTTCAAGAATAATTCCAATACCTTGATTCTGATCGCCGACGTGGCGACACGACGAGGCCTCTCAAAAACCTCCGTTTTCAAGAAGCGACCACCTTTACCAACGAACCAATGGAATCCCTATACCCGTCAGTTTTCTCTCCAACGAACAGCGCGAAAACTACGGCCGCTACAGCGGTGCACTGTCACCGGACGACCTAACCCAATGCTGTCCGCTGAAGCTCGTTCGCCCTGAGCCTGTAGAAGGGTGAATGGGCTTCGACAGGCTCTCAAGAAACAGTAATTTTGTCACTTGTGTTCAATAATTTGCGCCCGTCGATTCGGGGCTAAAAGGCATTATGACTCGAGTTCAAACAGTATTTGTTGTCGCTGACCAAAAATTGACCCATTAGTTGTGCCGATTCAAACTTGACCCAGGTGTGCTACTTGTCCTGCCTAATTTTTAGGCAGGAGATAAAAAAGGTGATCCCCATGGACATGCTAGGCAAGATTCGACGGATGTTTCTTCGCGACAAACGGTCACCACATGAAATTACCCAGCGCACCGGTTTATCGCGCAACACGATACGCCGATGTTTGCGCGCGGCGGCGCAGGAGACGCGGCCGACCTATCGCCGGGCCAAGGGGCCCGGCAAACTGACCGAATTTCACGCCGCACTCGAACCGGCGCTCAAGATTGACGGGGTAGCCCTAGGCTAGCCACTGGCCTAGCCCGCATATTTCACCGTAGTTAAATTTTTGTGGTGACGTTGCGATCATGCCGGTGAAATGAGAGTTTGCTGGTATTGATTGGGGGCGTTAATAGCGTTTTCGAGGCCGTGCGCAGTTTTAGGCAAAGCGACCCCCGCCCCGACATGGGCTGCGAGCGCGATTTGTATCAACACGGTGGCCAGCCGC
>JANNMV010000303.1:0-2230 GCA_031398205.1 Pseudomonadota bacterium
CAACGTCTGGGACATGGTGATCGATTGGCTCGCTGCCGGCGTTGATCCCGCGCAGGCGACCCTGTTCATCCAGTCGAAAGTGCCGGAGCATGCGGAGCTACATTTGCTGCTGTCGATGATGACGCCGCTCGGCTGGCTGGAGCGTGTGCCGACTTACAAAGACCAGCAAGAAAAGCTCAGCGAAAAAGATCTGAGCACCTATGGATTTTTGGGTTATCCGCTGTTGCAAAGCGCGGATATTTTGATCTACCGAGCCAACCAAGTGCCGGTCGGCGAAGATCAAGTGCCCCATGTGGAACTGACGCGCGAAGTGGCGCGGCGCTTCAACCATCTGTATGGCCGCGAGCCGGGATTTGAACAAAAGGCGATCGACGCGGCGAAGAAGTTGGGCAGTAAACGCGCACGCTTGTACCACGAGTTCCGCACCAAGTTTCAGGAGCAAGGCGACGAAGCGGCGCTTGAAGGCGCGAAGGCATTGCTGCAAGAAACGCAGAACCTCGCGATGATCGATCGTGAACGTTTGTTCGGTTATCTCGAAGGCGGCGGCAAGATGATTTTGGCGGAGCCGGAAGCGTTGTTGACGGCAGCAGCGCGCATGCCGGGTTTGGACGGTCAGAAAATGTCGAAGTCCTACAACAACACCATTACGCTGCGCGAAGACGCCGACAGCGTAGTGAAAAAAATTCGCACCATGCCGACCGACCCGGCGCGGGTGCGGCGTACCGATCGCGGCGATCCGGATAAATGTCCGGTGTGGCAACTGCATCAAATTTACTCCAGCGAATCGACCAAACAATGGGCGCGTGAAGGTTGCACGACAGCGGGAATCGGTTGTTTGGATTGCAAACAACCGGTGATCGAAGGCGTGCTCGACGAACTCGCGCCGATGCGCGAGCGCGCGACGATGTATCTGGAAGACCGCACCTTGGTTAGGAATATCATTGCCGATGGTTGCGAAAAAGCGCGGCGCATGGCGCAAGACACGATGCGCGATGTGCGCGACGTGATGGGCCTCGGTTACAACTAAGCGGCATCGCCACGATGTCCGCCGATACTGGCTCGTGGCATGGCACGCCTGGCGAGCCGCTCTGGTATTGCCTCTGCGAGCATTGCATGAATCATTTTGCGAATGTTACGACATGGATGGGTGTATAATTTTGTCATGAATGACATTGCTGCCGTTCCTCTAAATCCGACCGCGCCGGTCGCGAAAATCCTCGGCGAGCCGTTAGCGGAAATGCCGCGGGATCTGTACATCCCGCCGGAAGCATTGCAGATTTTTCTCGAGACGTTCGAGGGTCCGCTTGATCTTTTGCTGTACTTAATCCGCAAGCATTCCCTGGACATTCTCGACATTCCGATGGCGAAGTTGACGCGGCAATACATGGATTACGTCGAGGCAATGCGCCACAGCCAATTGGAATTGGCGGCCGAATATCTGGTCATGGCCGCCGTGTTGATCGAAATTAAGTCGCGCATGTTGCTGCCCAAACCGATCGCCGCCAAGCCTGATGAACTCGATCCGCGCGCGGAATTGGTGCGGCGCTTGATCGAGTACGAACAAATGAAAAAGGCGGCGGAAGAGCTGAACGCACTGCCGCAAGCCGGACGCGATTTCGCGGTGGTCGAAGTATGGATCGAGCATGCCTTGGTGCAGCGTGTGCCTTACGTCAGCGTCGATGATTTGCGCAACACCTGGCTGGCGTTGCTCACGCGTGCCAAGCTGCAACAACATCACAAAGTAAAGCGCGATGAACTTTCGGTGCGCGAACATATGACGCGCATTTTGCGCCGTTTGTCGGCGGGTATTTACGTTGAATTTTCCGATCTGTTCAACCCCCTCGCAGGCGTGCCGGAGTTGGTGGTGAGCTTTCTCGCTGTTTTAGAATTGGCGAAAGAGGCTTTGGTGCAAATTACCCAGAACGAATCCTACGCGCCGATCTATGTGAAACGCGCCGGTGCCAATTAAGTTGGATACATTAGACGATTCATCGGCGATGAAAATGGTGCTGGAAACAGCGCTGTTAACCAGCCAGGAACCGCTGAAGGCGAGCGAACTCATCAAGCTGTTCGATGAGGACGTGTCGAGCGACGCCATTAAGAACGTTCTGCATGAGTTGCAGGAGGAATGGCAGAATCGCGGCGTTGAGCTTGTGCAAGTGGCGAGTGGCTGGCGCTTTCAAGCGCGCGCGGATTTCCAAAAATATCTTGATCGGCTCAATCCGGAAAA
>JANNMV010000337.1:0-5736 GCA_031398205.1 Pseudomonadota bacterium
CTTCCACTTTGGTCGCGGTGATTTGATTCGCGCCGCTTTTGAAGCCTTGCACGCGAAGCCCGGTTCCCGCGTCGATCGTTGCGAGGGTCAGGTCGTCTTTGAATTCGGTGCCGGTATTGATGATAACTTCGATCCCCAAGATGGTAAACGAATTGTCGGTCTTCGCGCCATCCGCCGAGGCTTCAATGCGTACGCCGTTCTTCTTAATATGGATCTTTCTCGCCAGCAAGACGCCACCGGATACACTGCCTTCCGCTTCCACTTTCAGGCCATTTGTTAGATCCGCTGCGGTGGCTCCGGCCGGGCGAAAGGTAGTGATATTTGATGTGGATACCGCTTGGCCGCCGATCTTAAATTGAGCGCCGTCAGGAGTGCTGGTAAGGTCACTGATCACGCCTTCGACTTCCGCTTTGGTAATGTCATTCGGCAATTTATCGCCATTGCAATCGTCGTCGAGCTTAAAGCCGGAGGGGCCTGATTTCACCGTCAATATGTTGCCCGACAATGTGCCTTCTGCTTCGACACAGGCACCGCGCACCGGTGGCGTTTGACCATTCAAGACGATAATCAGCGTGCCGATCATGATGTCTGGTGTGACGGCGGTGATGATGCCTTTAACTTCATTGCTATCGCTGGGGAGATCCGATTTGGTTTTGACATAGGTTGCTAGAAACGCGCCATCGGGACCTGCGACGCCATTGACCTTAACTTTGTCGCCCGGGTCTAGGCTCGCAAGGCCAACTACGCCGGTCGTCTTCGGATTGTTATCGATTTTAAAGATGGTCGAGTCGTCGATTTGAATGGTTTGACCAAGAATGGTGAAAGTTTGTGCGGTCATGTCGATGCTTTCGACCGGGCCCTTGAAACGATGCTTAACCCTTACCGAACTCGCGGATCCTGATACGCCGTCATCGTTGACCCTGCCGTTTACGACGACGTGCATGCTATCGTCAAGCTCGCCGCGACGTTGAGCTTCGATACAACGATCCTCACCAGCATCAACGACGCCGTCATCGTAGGCTACCGTTGCGTTAAGGCAATCAAAAGTAACGCCGTTGACTTTGACGCTTCCGATTTTTTCCACCGTGCCGATCGCCGCCGCAGGGGTGCCGGTTGTTGATCCACCGCCGCCGCATCCTCCTCCTCCGCCGCAAGCGGCAAGCAGTAAGCTAAGCGAGAACAGGATAGGGGTGGGACGCAAAAACTTTCCAATTGAGAGGGGTTGCAGACGCATGATAATTTCCTTTGTGATTGACATCATTTCGACGATTTTGACATCGGTTGCTGGCCGTTATCGGTTGGCTCGCTGTCCGGGTCTTCTTGTTTGGTGTGATAAAAATAAATACCGAAGTTAATGCGTTGATTGGCGTTTGGATGTTTGGCATCTTTTTGTTCCAAGATCAACGCGCGACGGTTCACGGTCTGCAATGCCTGCATCCCCAGCGCTTCGCCCAAGGTGACCAATTCCGCGGCGGATTCTTTGGTGAGCGTGTCGTAATAGACACTTCGCTCTACAAACGGCGGGCCCATTTCCAGCATGTTGTGGACGCTGGCGGCGATGTGGTCGTGCAGATTGTGTTGGAAGTAATAGGCCTTTTCCTCAAAACCTTGCTTAGGAATAAAGGCCTCGGTGTTAAGGCATACGCAATCGTCGTGATCGATATGAACGATACCCAGGCGCAGCCATTCATCGAGTATCGCCCGCGAACGAATATCTTTACTAACGGAGGCCACCAGGGCTTCGAATGATTTCTCGCCGCCGGATTTGGCGCCGCGGTTAAGCGGAACCGGGCGACCGTGACTGTCGATGTAGGGTGCTTGGCCGACCCATTTGGCGACTAACTCGGCTCCGAGGGTGACGCTGGCCGGGGGCGGCGCGTCGGCCTCGAGCATTTCCGAGAGGCGTTTAACATCTTTGCGATGCACGCCCGTTAGCAAGCTGATGCGGCTGTCGGTCTGGCGCTTCGTTTCTAGCTTAAATTCGTTCAAGGCAACCTCTACATAAATGGACTTAAGTAGATCCACTAATATCGTATAAGTGAGCCCTTGCGAAAGCATGAATCTCACCAGCGGCCGTAATATGCCGCGGATCGCTTGGATCGCGATATTCGAAGGTGCTCCCAGCCTTGGGGTCGAATCGTTCATAAGATTTTGGGCTTTTTTACCTGTGGCAGCAGTTAAGTCTGATCTACATATCGTGTGAAAGTTTCACACAATGTAATGTTTTTCAGATATGATGTAAAGAATTATTTCAATCCAGGCCAATTAGGGGCCGACGACAAGTCATTAATTTAGTGTGGGAGGGTTAGCATGGTGAGCGAAGATGTCTATGGATAATTTAACGGAACCTTCGTTGGGTGAAGGATTGACGAAATCGTGGGCCGCGCGAGGAATATCCCGTGTCAAGCGGCTGGTGGGGCTCGGCGCGGATCGGGCATTTAGCGCTACGCGTTGGTTCGCGGTGCTTGGACTCATCACGATTTCCGCCGTGAGTATCGTCACGGCGAGTGTGTTGAGCCGCATTATGGCCGATCGCATGCTACATCACGATGGTGTCGTCTCCATGGAATTCGTTCAGGGTCTGCTCAAGACTCAAGACATCCAGCCTTTTTTTCAAATACACATGCACGAAAAAAATCCCACCGGCTCTGAAATCGCGTTACCCGCGCGTGATAGCCGACTCGAACAATTTTTCGCGCAAATCGCCGCGATGCCCAATGTGCTACATGCCAACGTTTACAATGTCGAACACCGTGTGATCTGGTCGAGCAATACCAGCGCAAAGGACCGCATCATGCCGGACAATGAAGAGTTAGACGAAGCACTCGACGGCGAACTGGTCATTGAGAGCTCGGCCGGAAACCTGGCCTCGCCGACGAAGCCGGAACACTTTTTTTTGGATAAGCCGCACGAACGCTTTGTCGAAAACTACATTCCGGTGTTCGATGCGCAGAAGAAAACTATTCTCGGTGTGGTTGAAATCTATAAATCGCCCGCGCCTATTTTCGCTGCGATCGATACGCTGATTCGCTGGATATGGCTGTGTGCATTGCTTAGCGGCGCGTTGTTGTTTGCCGGTCTGTTTTGGATCATGCACAGGGCGGAGCGAGTAATGCGGCACCAGCAGCGGCAACTCGTTGCCAACGAATCCATGGTCGCCGTAGGTGAGATGGCTGCGGCAGTCGCCCACGGAATTCGCAACCCGCTGGCTTCAATTCGCACGTCGGCGGAGCTCTGGGCCGAGGTGAAGTCGGGTGAGGCGCAAGAACAGGCGCAAGATATTGTGTCCGAGGTTGACCGGTTGGAGCTATGGGTGCGAAGTTTGTTGACCTACGCCGATCAAGGGCGGACGAAGCTCGAACCGATCGATCTGAATGGTTTGCTAATCGCGGCGGTCGAAGGATTCCAGCGCGAGTTCGCGCGACTCAATATCCAAACGAAATTCGAACTCGATGCGGGCATGCCGCGAATTTTCGGCGATTCGGGACTGTTGACGCAGATGCTCAATAGCATCATCGCCAATGCGATCGAAGCGATGCCACGCGGCGGATCGCTTGCGATGGCCTCGCAACCTGCGGAGAATAATCGTGCGATCGAACTGCGCATTAGCGACACCGGCGTGGGCATGGCGCCGGAGCAGTTGCAGAAGATTTTTCAACCCTTTAGCACCAGTAAGCGTAAGGGTTTGGGATTGGGACTAGCGCTAGTGAAGCGAACGATGGAGCGCATCGGCGGTTCGATTCACATAGCTAGTCAGATCGGACGCGGCACTCAAGCAACGCTGGTATTTCCGGTCGCGAAATCATAATGCTGTCGGTATTGATTATCGAAGACGAAACGATTCTGGCGAAGAACATTGCGACGTATTTACGCCGTTTGAACCACGAAGTCCGGCACGCCGAAACGGGAGAATTGGGTCTGACGCTGGTCGAGCGTGAGCGGCCGGACGTAGTCATCCTCGATTACAACCTGCCGGGGATTGACGGCTTGGAGTTGATGATGCGGATCCATGCGATCGATCCGGGCATCAAAACCATCATGGCAACGGGGCAAGGCAGCGAGCAAGTCGCGGTGGACGCGATGAAGGCCGGTGCCTACGACTACCTCACCAAGCCGCTGGTGTTGGGTAAGCTGAAGATGGTGCTGGATAAAATCATGGGCGAGGTGCGGGTAACCCAGGAGCTCGACTATTATCGCAAGAAGGAAGCGGGCGAAGGTGGCATCGAGCAATTGATTGGCGAGTCAACGCCAATGCTGCTGTTGAAAGGCTTAATCGCCCAGGTGTTGGAGGCCGAGCGCTGCCTCACCGATGCAGAGCCCCCCGCGGTACTCATCACCGGGGAGACCGGAGCCGGCAAAGAACTGGTCGCGCGCGCATTGCATTTTGCCGGGCCGCGCCGGGCTAAGCCATTCATTGAAGTGAATTGTTCCAGCATCCCGGCAAACTTGCTCGAAGCCGAGCTGTTCGGCTATGAACGCGGTGCGTTTACCGACGCGAAAGAACGTAAACTCGGGTTGATCGAGGCTGCCGAAGGGGGCACGTTGTTTCTCGATGAAATCGGCGAAATCGATTTGGCGTTGCAGTCGAAGTTGCTCAAACTGCTCGAAGACAAACGCGTGCGGCGCCTCGGCGCGGTGCGCGACAACAAAGTCGACGTGCGCATTGTGACGGCCACCAATCGCGATCTGGAACAACAAATACGCGATGGGAAATTTCGCGCCGATCTTTATTTTCGGCTACGCATTGTGCAATTGGAGGCGCCACCGCTGCGCACACGCGGTTCGGACATCACGAAACTCGCGGAGCATTTTCTCGCGTTGCATCGGGTTCGCTATGGTAAGCCGCAATTGCGTTTCAGCCCCGACGTGTTAGCGACCATAGCAGCCTACGAGTGGCCGGGAAACGTGCGCGAGTTGCGCAACGCGATTGAGCAAAGTGTGATTCTGGCGCGTTCCGATGCATTGAGTCCGAGTGATCTGAGCTTTAGTAGCGATTTGCGTGCTACCGCAACTATTCCGCCACCCGCGGCAATGCCAATGAGTATGGCGACCATCCCGCCCGGCGGACTCAATCTAAATGAAGTGGAGCGCACGCTGTTGGTCCAAGCCCTTGAGCGCAGCGGCGGCAATGTCTCCAAAGCGGCGCGCCTGCTTGGCGTGTCGCGCGATACCCTACGTTACCGCATCGACAAATTTCAACTGCAATTGCCAACGTAAGGTTGGCCGTAAACTGAAGAGGCAAGCGCTTCGTTTCTGCGGGAGGGCTCCAGACTCCTTATGGATACTGGCTCGTGGCGATGCATGCCTGAAGAGCCGCTCTGGTAGCGTCGTCCAGGCCTAGGGTCTTTGACTTTTCAAGATGTCGGCCGCATTGATTTGCTCTCATCACTTCTTATCCCAATAGTTGGGTGAAATACCCCACATATCCCCAATTCTTGGGCTAAACCCCAAAATATATCGGGAAGGAATTGTCCATTTTTCATAGAGGATTATCATGCGAGTGAAATATCCTCCTTGAATAAGTGGGAATTTATCACTTTATTAGCCGTTAATCGGGTCATGGCACGACAATTGCGTTGGACCCACCGTAGTCGGCAAATAAGAAGCGGGGTTAAAGCCGCTCAAACCTAATTTCCAACCGAGCGCCGGTGATTTCGCATCTCACTTCACCGTGCTCAATTAACCATCGGCTGACACATTGCATTACTCGGCACAAGAGGAATTGGCATGAAAAGG
>JANNMV010000169.1:0-6220 GCA_031398205.1 Pseudomonadota bacterium
TGGCGGCCGGCGGGCTGATTGGTCGCGGGCGGCTGGCGATGTTTTATGCCTCCCTTGCGACGCTTGCGGTGTTGGCGGAAGAAACCATGCGCATGTTGGCGTTTGGCGAGGCGCCGCAATATCTTCAGACGGGCCTATTAAGCGTGGGTTATTTTGCCGTGGCATGGCTCGCCCACACCCTTGCGCAATATACGCGGGAAAGCGAACAACTGGCGGCGCAGCGTGGCGTCGATCTGGCCAATCTGGCGCAGGTCAACGAACTGATTCTTCGCGACATGGCGGACGGTGTGATCGTGGTCGATAACAACGGCGTGATTCGAACTCGCAATGGCACCACCGAAGACCTGCTGGGTCCGATGCCGATCGCCACGGCCGAGCCCAAGCTCAAGGAATATTCGCCGGAATTGGCAGAGTGGCTGGCCGGTTGGCGTAACAACCCGACCAACCGTTTCATGCTGATGCGCTCGCCGGTGCAGACCAAGCAGATGCGCCTGCGCTTCGTGCCAATCGGCGAACAGGCGATTCAAGGGACGGTGATTTTTTTGGAGGACTTGGCGCAAGAACAAGCACAAGCGCGGCAGATCAAACTTGCCGCCCTGGGCCGCTTAACCGGTAATATTGCCCATGAGATTCGCAATCCGCTGTCGTCCATCAGCCATGCGACCGAGTTGTTGCAGGAAAGTGAATTGGATGCAACCGGGCAGAAGTTGTGCCGTATCATTCGAGAAAACTGTGAGCGGCTTGGCCGCATGGTGAGCGACGTGTTGGAGTTGAACCGCTCCGATCGCGCTAAGCCCGAGGTACTCGACGCCCATGGCTATTTGAGTGGGTTTTTCGAGCAACTACGCCAAGTTGATAAAATTGCACCGGAGATTATTTCGCTTGAGCTAAATGTGCAAGGAACGCTATATTTTGATCCGAACCATTTGCATCAGATATTGTGGAATTTGACACGCAATGCGCTGCGTCACTGCAAAATGGCGGCGGGTAGTGTGCGGGTATGCTTAAATCGTTCGCCACGGCCAGGTACGCTACAGCTCGACGTGATGGATGACGGCCCCGGCGTTCCGGCCGACATGTTAACGCGTTTGTTTGAGCCTTTTTTTACAACGGAAAGCCAGGGTACCGGTCTTGGGCTGTACATCGCCCGGGAGTTGGCGGAAGCGAACAACGCGTCCCTTGATTACGTTGAGTTGGCACCTGGTGCCCATTTTCGTGTCCTAGTTCGGAGTGAGCCATGACCGCGCGCCGTGTATTGATCGTTGACGACGAAGCCGATATTCGAGATTTGCTGGAAATGACGCTGATGCGCATGGGCCTGGAAACGGCGACCGCCGGCGATTTGAAAGAGGCCTACCAAAGACTCGAAACGGGTCACTATGACTTGTGCCTGAGCGATATGCAGCTTCCCGACGGGCTTGGCCTGGAGCTGCTGAGCCACATCGGTAAAACCTATCCCGGTACGCCGGTTGCGGTCATCACCGCCCACGGCAGCGCCGAGAATGCGGTCGCGGCACTGAAGGCGGGGGCGTTCGATTATTTGGCGAAGCCTGTTTCGTTGCAGCAATTGCGCGATCTGGTCAAGGTCGCGCTCAAGTTGCCGCAACGCCCAAACGACAATAAGAAAACTCCGGAATCGACTCAGGCCGACAGCGGTCCGAATCTAGTCGGCGACTCGAAGCATATTCGCCACGCGCGAGACATGATCGATCGCCTGGCGCGCAGCCAGGCGCCGGTTTACATCACCGGTGAGTCAGGCACAGGCAAGGAAGTGGCGGCGCGCTCGATACACTCCAAGGGCGCGCGCGCCGATGGCCCGTTCGTCGCGGTGAATTGCGGCGCCATTCCGGAGAATCTGATGGAAAGCGAATTTTTCGGCTACCGTAAAGGCGCGTTCACCGGCGCGAACCAGGATAAGGAAGGTTTCTTCCAAGCGGCCCAAGGCGGCACGTTGTTTCTCGATGAAGTCGCTGATTTACCGCTGCAGATGCAAGTGAAGCTGCTGCGTGTGATACAGGAAAAGAAGGTACGGCGCGTAGGTGAGACCAGCGAAGAGAACGTCAATGTTCGCATCGTCAGCGCCACCCACCAGAATCTCGCGGAACGGGTGCAAAACAATCAATTTCGCCAAGACCTCTATTACCGGCTAAACGTGATCGAACTGCGTATGCCGGCCCTGCGTGAGATGCCGGACGACGTCCCGCAAATTGCCCAGACGCTGCTACAACGGCTGGCGCGGGAGATGGATGTGCCGCTACCGGTATTGGCGGCCGAAGCAATCGAGGCGCTCAAGGGCTACGATTTTCCCGGCAACGTGCGCGAATTGGAGAATGTCTTGGAGCGGGCGCTGGCGATGTGTAACGACGCCACGATTCGGCGCAATGATCTTTATTTGTCGGAGCATGTGGCCCCGGACGTGCCAGAGTTGGTGGCGACCGGTTCCCATGCGCCCCTGCCGACAACCCTTGAATTACCGCTGCAGGAGTATCTGGATAAGGTGGAGCGGGAGGCGATTATGGCCGCGCTGGACAAAACGCGCTTCAATAAAACAGCCGCGGCGAAGGTGTTGGGCATCACATTTCGCGCGTTACGCTACCGTATGGAACGCTTGGCCATTGAATAGGGAAGCGGGGCTAGGATTTGGGGGGTTAAGGGCTAACTTTGGGCATACATCGGAATGATTGGGCTGCCTCGCTTGGGCTCGATGTCGATGGTTTTGTGGTTGCGGCTCGATCGATGCCATCGCCGAATTGCGACGATCGGCCCGATGGCGCGAGCATTGATCTTTTAGTTATTCACAATATTTCGTTGCCGCCCGGTGAATTCGGGGGGCGTGGCGTCGAAGCGTTGTTCACCAATTCTCTTAATCCTGCCGGTCATCCGTATTATCAAACCATTCAGGATATCAAAGTCTCGGCGCATTTTTTCATTCGCCGCGATGGCGAGTTGATCCAGTTCGTGCCGTGCCTTAAGCGCGCGTGGCATGCCGGGCTATCCAATTGGCGAGGGCGCGAGCGTTGTAACGATTTCTCCATTGGCATTGAATTGGAGGGAACCGATGACCTGCCCTTCACGGACCAACAATACGACACCTTGGGGCGCCTAACACGAGTGCTTATCGCCACTTATCCGATCCAAGACGTGGTCGGACATTCGGACGTTTCTCCCGGTCGCAAGACCGATCCGGGGAATTGTTTTGACTGGGCCCGATACCGCTCATTTTATTATTATATTTCATAGAGTTAAATTAGTTTTACGGCGCTGTTGCAAAATCTCTGCGCGAGCATAAGTTGCGCTTGACATTCCCTAGTCCCGCCCCTACTATTAGTCGTCCTGCATAGCCTAAACCACTATATCTTGTGGAAATCGCGTGTATAGGCTGTGCATAACCTATGCATAGAATTTGAATAGTCGTTAATTTACAAACTGATAAAAATTCGAGGAGCACTAATGCAAATCGCAACCGATTCTTCTCGCCCTGCTGCTGCGCCGCTATTTACGATTTCGCAAGGTCAGGACATGGCTGATGAACGCTATTCTTTGTTTAAAGTCGTCCGTCGTAACGGGTCTGTGGTGGCTTTCGAGCCCGCCAAAATATCCATTGCGGTAACCAAGGCTTTCCTCGCCATTAACGGCGGTCAAGGCGCGGCGTCTGCCCGGGTGCGCGAAATAGTCGCTCAGCTTACCGATCAAGTCGTTAACGCCTTGATGCGCCGCCAGCCCGGCGGCGGTACCGTTCATATCGAAGATATTCAGGATCAGGTCGAACTCTCTTTAATGCGCTCCGGTGAGCACGAAGTGGCGCGCTCCTATGTGCTTTACCGTGAAGAGCGTGCCCGTATGCGCGCCCTGCAGAAGGTTCAGCAGCCGGTAGCGGAAACCGCCCTAACCATGCTCGTTAAAGGCCAGCGCGTACCACTCGACATGGCTCGTTTGGCCGAATTGATCGCGGAAAGTGCGGACGGTTTGAGCGAAGTCGAGCCGGAAAAAATCCTCGAGTCTTTGGTGAAAGATTTATACGACGGCGTACCGGAAGACGAAGTTTATAAATCAGCCATTCTCTCCGCGCGCCAGATGATCGAAAAAGACCCAGCCTATACTTTAGTCACCGCGCGTCTGCTGCTACACACCATTCGTCACGAAGTATTGGGAGACGAAGCGACCCACGCCGATATGGCGGTGCGTTACGCAACGTATTTCCCGATTTTTATCAAAAAAGGGATTGATGCCGATTTGCTCGATAAGCGCCTCGGCGAATTCGATTTGACCCGAATGGGCAAAGCACTCGCCGCCGAACGCGATCTCAAGTTTGGTTACCTTGGTCTGCAAACTCTGTATGACCGGTATTTCCTCCATATACAAGGTCACCACATTGAGTTGCCCCAGGCCTTCTTCATGCGCGTGGCGATGGGTTTGGCGATTAACGAAATCGATCGCGAAGCTCGTGCCATTGAGTTTTACAACGTGTTGTCCACGTTCGACTACATGTCGTCGACGCCGACCTTGTTCAATGCCGGCACCCAGCATTCGCAGTTGTCGAGTTGTTATTTGACGACGGTTGCCGATGACCTCGACGGTATTTACGAGGCAATCAAAGAAAACGCGCTGCTGTCCAAGTGGGCCGGCGGTCTGGGCAACGACTGGACGCCGGTGCGCGCACTCGGTTCGCACATCAAAGGCACGAACGGCAAATCCCAGGGCGTGGTTCCCTTCTTAAAAGTGGTCAATGACACCGCGGTGGCCGTGAATCAGGGCGGCAAAAGAAAAGGAGCGGTCTGCACCTATCTGGAAACGTGGCACTTGGATATCGAAGAGTTCCTCGAGCTGCGCAAGAACACCGGTGACGACCGCCGTCGCACCCACGACATGAATACCGCCAACTGGGTTCCCGATCTGTTCATGAAGCGGGTGATGGAAAACCAAGATTGGACACTATTTTCGCCCGCCGATTGTCCCGACCTGCACGATAAATTCGGCAAAGCGTTTGAAGAAACCTATTTGGGTTACGAAGCCAAAGCGGCGATGGGACAACTGAAGCTGTTCAAGAAGCTTCCCGCCGTACAACTGTGGCGCAAGATGCTGTCGATGTTGTTCGAAACGGGGCATCCGTGGATTACGTTTAAAGATCCGTGCAATATCCGCTCGCCGCAGCAGCATGTGGGCGTGGTGCATAGCTCCAATCTGTGCACGGAAATTACGCTTAACACCAGCGACACGGAAATCGCCGTGTGTAATTTAGGCTCGGTGAATTTGGTGAATCACATGGTCGACGGCAAGCTCAATTTCGACAAACTCGGCATTACCATTAAGACCGCCATGCGCATGCTCGATAACGTCATCGACATCAATTACTACGCGGTGAAAAAAGCGCGCGATTCAAACTTGCGCCATCGTCCGGTCGGCCTGGGCATCATGGGCTTTCAAGATTGTCTGCACACCATGCGCGTGCCCTATGGTTCCGACGCGGCGATTGAATTTGCCGATAAATCGATGGAGATGATCGCCTATCACGCCTACTGGGCATCGACTGAATTAGCGGAAGAACGCGGCCGCTACGCCTCGTACAAAGGTTCGCTTTGGGATCGCGGCATCCTACCGCAGGATTCAGTGAATTTGCTACGCGACGAGCGTGGCGGCTATCTCGACGTCGATCAAAGCGAAGCGTTGGATTGGAGCAAGTTGCGCGAGCGCATTAAAACCCACGGTATGCGTAACTCCAATTGCGTCGCCATCGCGCCCACCGCCACCATCGCCAACATTATCGGGGTGTCCGCTTGTATCGAACCGACCTACCAGAACTTGTTCGTTAAATCGAACTTGTCCGGTGAGTTCACGGTCGTAAATGAATACCTGGTTCGCGATTTGAAACGCTTGGGTATGTGGGACGAAGTGATGGTGGCGGATCTGAAATATTTCGATGGCTCGCTCGCCAAGGTGGATCGCGCGCCGCTGGAATTGCGTCAGCTTTATGCGACCGCATTTGAAGTGGAGCCAAGCTGGGTCGTCGAGTGCGCCGCCCGTCGGCAAAAGTGGATCGATCAAGCGCAATCGCTGAATATTTATATGGCGGGTGCGTCGGGTAAGAAATTGGACGATACCTACAAGTTAGCCTGGCAGCGTGGCCTCAAGACGACGTATTACTTGCGCACCTTGGCGGCAACTTCGGCGGAGAAATCCACCGGCAAAGGCGGCGAGCTCAATTCCGTACCTACCCATGGCG
>JANNMV010000371.1:0-1810 GCA_031398205.1 Pseudomonadota bacterium
ACGTTTTTCCGAGATATTTTTTAAGTGTCTTGGCTTTGGACGGCGATTCGACGATCAGCAAATTTTCTGACATGGCAGCTCAAGTGATGGTGAGGTTTGCGTGAAAAAGTTAAACCCTCGGGATCACCGAGGCCACAGCAAGGAACGCGATAATAAGTACATTTCGCCCGTGATGCAACTTCGTGAGCTACGAGACTCGATCATTCAAGCGAAATGCGACAGTCCAAAATTGCCGCCCATCGAACTCGAATTTGTCGATGACGCTGATGTTGTTCTTACGCACATGGGCCTCATAAGAATGAACATTGGTCTGGGCAATGAACGCAATGCCGAGATCGAAGCGAGTATTTAACGCGGCGCTGATCGCTTGCAGCAGGCCATTCAAGTGCCCATGGCCGCGCGCCGCGCGATCAATGCACACTGGGCCATATATAAGGTATCGCAGGCCGCTGACCGGCTGACCTTGAAACCGCGCGCCGGGAAACCGGCTCGCCATGTGGGCGATCAACGGCACGCCGCTGGCGAATTCTGCGGTCGCTGCCATGGCGTAGGCGAGTATGCGGTCGCCTTCCTGGGCGACAAAAATTCCTAAACCTTGGTTAATCGCGGCGAGATCTTGCGCGTTGTATTCCACCGACAGGAATCCTTGCTGCTGTTGCGCCTCATCCAAATTCCAGCGCAGGTTCTGCGCCTGCAATGCCAGAATCTGCGGGAAGTCGCTGTTTACGGCGCGGCGATAATCGATCTTGGTCAGCACCGGCGAAGCATAGCCCGAGTCGTCAGAAATTTAAAGTTCTTTTACCGCCGCCTCGTGCGGGCGCGCTCATTGATCTGACCAATGCCTGCAGAGGCAGTACCAGAGCGGCTCTTGACGCATATCCGGCAACAATGAGGATCACACGAGCGCGCGCAACGCGTGGATGTAATTGATCGGCGCATGGTCGGCGAAGCTGCGCAGGAATGCATTGGCGGGTTGGCGCCACGCGTATTGCAACACATAGGCGAATTGGGCGCTGCGTTGATCCGAGCGCATCTGGGCGTCAGTTAGTCCGGCGCGCAGCAACCCCGCTTGATCAAAATATTTTAGTACCCCGACGTGTTCATAGGACCACCTCGCACGCGGAATGCGGCATACGATGTCGCTACAATCGACGTATCGTTCGTGGCTCACGCCGGCCATCGAAGCGGCGAAAGCGGCATCGCCGACGCGCGGTGATCCGAAGGTGTAGAGCGTGGCGGGGTGGTGCAGGGCGGCGGATAGCGTCGCGAGCGCGGCGCCGAGGCTGTGACCGGTGTAGAGCATGCGAATGGTCTGATGGCTTTCGATCACCGCGAGAATATCGCCCCATTTTCCCGCCAGCATGTCGCCGAAGCCTCTATGCACACGACCCACTCCGAGCCACGGCCGGAGGACAGCGTTGGCATCGGTTAACGTGTCTTTAAGCTCATCGACCTGGGTGCCGCGATAGGCCAACACGCCAAGCCGTTTCACCGGGTCGACCGTGAAGAAAGCCTGCAATCCGTTGGCGTCGAAAAATTCGCAGCCGCTGAAACCGATCGCCTTGAGCTGGCTCGCAACTTCATGTTGAGTAGCGGCATCTTTGTCAAACGCGCAATACACCAGGCGCGACAGTTCCGCGCACAACAGCGCCTCGCTGAGCGTCGCCTCGGCGTGGAGGGAAACCGCATCCGCACACGGTTTGTACAACGCGCGACGCGTCGGATCGTATGCAATGCTGAGTCTCATGTCGTTCTCCTCGCGAGTTAGCTTCAACAAAATACTGCTATGCTTCGAGCAATTCAATTCCCC
>JANNMV010000406.1:0-2535 GCA_031398205.1 Pseudomonadota bacterium
GATTTTTCCTGAGCGATCGATGATGGCGGTGTAGGGCAGGCCACCGTTTTTATTGCCGAGGCGTTGGCCGAACTCACCGATC
This sequence comes from Pseudomonadota bacterium, assembly GCA_031398205.1. GTDB lineage: Bacteria > Pseudomonadota > Gammaproteobacteria > Burkholderiales > JALYOK01 > JALYOK01. The sequence goes on from JANNMV010000406.1 coordinate 83, forward strand.
GCGATGTCGCCTAAGAGTATCGGATAGTTGATACCCAATTCTTTGGCGAATTTTTCCACCGGCGCTTTGTCGTCCATGGCGAGGCCGATGAAGGTGAGGCCTTGGTCACGGTATTTTTTTTGCAGCCTCACCATGACCGGAATTTCCTCGCGGCACGGCTCGCACCAGGTGGCCCATAAGTTGAGCACCATTACTTTGCCTTGCCATTCGCCGAGGGCGTGGACTTTTCCTTCTAGATCAGGAAAGCTCGTGGTGTAAAGCGCGCCAGCGGAGAGGGTGGCGACGGGCTGTGCTGACTGCGCGCCTTGTTTATTCCAGTTTAAACCCAAGTATACCGAGCCGACGCCGAGCAGGATGGCGACGACAAGTGCGACGAGGTCGCGGATTTTTGTCATGACGAAAAGGAAATCAGGATCGTGCCCTGGCCAGCGTCGCGAGAAATTTATCGCTGGATTGATAACCGATAACATGGAAGGACTTGATTTCCAAGCCGCTCGGATCGAACAAAATAATTCCGGGCGGACCAACCAGCCCAAAGCGTTTGAGCAAGGCTCGATCCGCTGCGTTGTCGGCAGTCACATCCGCTTGCAACAGCACAACGTCTTTAAGTTGCGCCTGAACTTTGGCGTCGGCAAAGGTAAAGCGCTCCATTTCCTTGCACGAAATACACCAATCGGCATAGAAATCGAGCATGACGTATTTGCCTGTGGCTGCGGCAAGGCGCCGGTCTAATTCCGCGACCGATTTTATGCGTTGAAATGTGAGTTCATTGGAAGCATGCGTCTTTTCGCCGGCGGTCAGCCCGGCCAATGGTTGTAACGGGTCTTTCGCACCACTCAATGCGCCGATCAGCAGTGCGATGCCACCGATGAGCGAAGCGACGCCAACGCCTTTCCACAAACGTCGATAACCGCTTGATTGATCGGGCAGGGGATCAATGGCGCGCAAGAACATCGCGGATCCAATTAACAGCAGCGCCCATAACAACATCACGGCCCACGCCGCAATCACCGGCGTGACGAGCCAAATTGCCACGCCCAGCAACAGTACACCGAAGAAGCGTTTTACCGATTCCATCCACGCGCCGGCACGTGGCAAGAACGCGCCAGCGGAGGCGCCGACGATTAACAATGGAATACCCATTCCTAACGCCATCACGAACAGCGCTGTGCCGCCGAGTACGATGTTTCCCTCTTTACCGATGTAACCCAGGGCGGCCGCGAGAGGCGCCGCGACGCAGGGCCCAACGATCAGTGCGGACAAAATCCCCATGAGCGTAACGCCGACGAATTTTCCGCCCGGTAGGCGATTACTTTTCGCCGTCAATGCGCTTTGTGCACTGGCCGGTAATTGCAATTCATACAGGCCAAACATCGACAGCGCGAGCAGCACAAACACGATTGCAAATGCGCCCAGCACCCATGGATTTTGCAACGCCGTGGAAAGGAGCGAGCCGGATAGCCCGGCAATGACGCCGGCGATGGCGTAAGTGACCGCCATGCCCAAGACATAGGCCACGGAAAGCAAGAAAGCGCGGCCTTTTCCGACACTCGGGCCCGCGCCAACGATGAGCCCGGACAGGATTGGAATCATCGGCAATACACAAGGCGTGAACGACAACAGCACACCGAAGCCAAAGAAAGCCGCGACTATAGCCCAAAAGTTCTTCGATTCGAATATCTTGGCGATCTGGTCCGTTTCCGAGAGGTTTGAATGCTCGCCAGGCGAGGCGGCGTTCTCGCTGGGTGGGGTTGCGGCGACCTGCGGCGCATCCGCTGTGGCGGACGGCGCTGCGGCATCAAGCGCGGCAAATCCGCTGCCGCGGCTTCCCGCAACCGTGCCGTCAGCATTGAATGTCACCTTCTCGGTATTCGGCGGGAAACATACACCCACGTCGGCACAGCCTTGCGAAGTCGAGCTAAAATCCCATCCCGACGTTTTGGCGTCGCGCGAAAATGGAATCACGATGCGCACTTGATCGCGCAATGTTTCGATACGTCCGAAGAACTCGTCTTGTTTGACCTTGCCGTTGGGGATCTGTGCTTCACCTAGCTTCACTTCTGCCGACTCGGAGGCGAACGCAAATTTTTCGCGGTAAAGGTAGTAGCCCGGCGCGATGTCATAAGTGACTTGCAGCGACGAATCGGACATCACTTGCGCGGAAAACTTGAACGCAACGGCCGAATCAAGCAGTTCAGGTTCCGCCGCACGGGTCGAACTTGCAAAGAGGCATAGTGCAGTGATCAACCAGCGAATAGTCATTGATGAGTTGTGTCCTGCTGCTAAGATTTATGTTGGTAACGTTGATTCGTGTGAACTTACAGCGGCGACCCAGTTCAAATACTCAGGTAAGCCATCGGCAAGTGGGACTGCGATTATTTCTGGAAGTTCATACGGATGCATGCTCTGAATTTCCTTTTCGATGATGCCGTAGTTCTGTATTCGTGCTTTGA
>JANNMV010000442.1:0-2508 GCA_031398205.1 Pseudomonadota bacterium
TTTTCCGTGTATTGGTAGCCCAGTTGGGTGACCGTTTGTTTCATGCAGGCCATGGCCTCGGCGACACGGATTGGATTGCCCTTGATACCAAGCTCGATGATACGCCGATTGTCGACGACTAATTTCGGCAAACTGGATAACTTCAGATCGGGATAACGCGTCACGATGTCATTCATCGCCTCGATCAAATCGCCCTCGCCGGCGCCTTCGGTAATGATGACTTCCTCGACCGGCGGCGCGGCATTAAATAAATGCGCGTAGTGAGTATCGAGCGCCCATTCCACCATCGGCCACGCCATCTCGGGAAATCCCGGCAAGAAATAATGCTTACCGACATTGAATCCGGCGATGCGGTTGAATGGATTCGGCACCAGCGCCGCGCCTTGCGGAAACTCCGCCATCTTCACCCGATGGGGAAACGCGGCGTCGCCGAAACGCTCGACAATATCCTTCATCGCCTCGGGATGGCGCGCGATCGGCACGCCCAGCGCTTTTGCTGCGCACTGCCGGGTGTGATCGTCCGGGGTGGCGCCGATGCCGCCGAAACTGAACACCACGTCATCGCCGCCAAACGTGCGCTTGAGCACGCTGGTGATACGTTGCGGATCGTCGCCTAAATACTCGCACCAGGCCAACTCCAAACCGCGCAGCTTAAGGATGTCGATCACTTTGACGAAGTGTTTGTCCTGTCGTTTGCCGCTGAGAATTTCATCGCCAATAATGAGTGCGCCGAAGGCCATATTGTTATTGCGTGTTGTTAAGAAATTAGGGTTCAACCGGCGCCGGATAGTCCGGATAGCGTGTACGAAAACGCGCCAATTCCGCATTCGCCTCGTCGCTGCGGCCCAGCCGCCGCAACTCCGCCACGCGGCGTAGCCACGCTTCCGGCGCCTCTTCAACCTTGTCCACAATCGCGGCCGCCGCAGTACTGTCTTTTTTCTCGGCGGCCTCGCGCAGTGCCTTGTCTTTCTCGGCACGATAGGTTTTTCCATCGACGATCGGACGATGGCTCTCCGGCAAACGTGGACCATCCAGGGGAAATGCTTGCGGCAGCGCGGGCGGCGCCGCTTCGAGCGCCGATGGTGCGGGGCGCACCTCGGATTCAGCGTCATTTGGAATCGCCTGCTCGCGCGGCCGCGCTAAGGATTCGCCATCGCGCTTTGCCGACTCGACGGGCGATTCAGCCGCTACATCGTCGCGCTCAGGAATCGCCGCCGACGCCCCTTTACTTAAGTCTTTGCCTGTAGAACCGCTCTGCGCCTGGGTGGCCTTGGGCCATTGGCTCTTCAAGGCATCTTGCGTAGGTGGCGCGCTGCTACCCGGCAGCCCCAGGTCAGCCCCTGGCCGCGGGCCATCGGGTGCAGGCAATGGCACTTCAGCGGTTGCGTTATCGTGCGCCGCACTCGGTGACGCAGAACGTTCTTCGACGCCTTCCGATTCCGCGCTTTGCTTATCGGCCGAGAGCGGCGGCGTTTGCGCCGAGGAAGAACTCGCCGCACCGCTCATCGCGGCATCCGTAGCGGGTTCCGACGCACCTTTATTCTCGACCGGCTTAGCGGGCGCGGTAGCCGGTGCACTGGCCGGTTGTGGCAACGCCACGCCTGATGACGGCGCCGAAAGCTTCGCTTCCTCCATCACCATGCGCAGCGTCACGCCCACGCTAAGCAACATCACGGCCGCGATGGACAGCGGGACGCGCCAACGCTTGAACCACGATCGCGGCTCGGCGATCGCGGTAGACACCGGCGTGCGGCGCGACGCGGTGAGAATCGTCGAATCAAGCGCTTGGCTCGGCTTTTCCGTGGCTTCGTCGCGATAACGTTGCGACAGGTTCGAACCGCGCGCGAGATAGACCTCGAAATCTTGCTTACTCATGGTCAGCCCTCCAGCGCTCGGCGCAACTTGTTGAAGGCATAGCGCAAGCGGCTTTTCGCTGTTTCTTTATTCACTGCGGTCGCCTCGGCAATTTCGTCCACGCTCAAGCCGCCTTCCTCGAATAACAGCAACGCTTCGCGTTGCTCGATCGGCAAATTATCGATCACGTCCAACACCTTCACCACCTGCTGGCGCGCCGCGACGATTTGCTCCGGGCCGTCGGACGTTGCGCCACGCCAAGCATCGCCGTCGTCGTCTTCGGGCAGCGGCGATTCAATCTGTATGCCATGCTGGCGGTAATAATCGATCAGGCGATTGTGCGCGATGCGATAAAGATAGGTGGCGAATTTCGCGCTCGGCGTGTAGCGCTCGCGCGCCTTGACCAGCGACAACCACACGTCTTGGAATAATTCATCGGCCAGGGAATGGCTGCCGCAACCGCGCAGCAAATAGCGATACACCCCGCCCTTGTGGCGCTGGTAGAGCGGCTCGAAAGCAGGCAACTCGCCGTCGCGATAACGCAACATCAAGGCTTCGTCCGCTAATCGTTGATAGGTGTGGGGGCCGTCCATCGCCCCCATTCTACGTCATTTATTGTTGCGAGAGATGCTTCGGCCGCGGCGCGGATTCGCC
>JANNMV010000462.1:0-1555 GCA_031398205.1 Pseudomonadota bacterium
CCCAGCGCTTCGTTATCAAGCGCGGCGATCACACCGGATTGGATGGCGTTGTAAGTTTCGCTGTACGCAATCACGGTCGGCGCCGCGCCGATGGCGCCAAACATTTTGGTCTGAATCGGCGCACCCATGACGCGCATCGGCAAGCCCTTCAGCTCGGCCATGTTGCGCACCGGCTTGTTGGCGATGAGATTGCGTACGCCGCCGCCGGCGAATCCGACCAACATGACGTCCGCTTTCTTCGCCACCTCATCGACAATGGGTTTAAACACATCGGTCGCGAGCACTTTGTTCCAATGATCGTAATCGCGAAACAGGAACGGCAAGTCCAGAAACGGTGCAGCCCGCGAGAAGGTCGACATGTGGGATGGCGAAGCGATCGCATAGTCGACGGATACACCTTGGCTCATGTAAGAAAAATAATCCTTCTCCAACCCGAGTTCACTGTTTCGATGCAGGACGAAATTGATCGGCTTGCCATAGTATTTTTTCACTAACTCTTCGAACTTCAACAAGGCTTTGTTATATGGGTGTTCGTCGTTGAACTGCACCGCGCCGTGCAGGGTGATGGTTTCGGCAGCGCGGCTCGATGCAACGACTCCAACGGTGAAAGCAGCCAGCAAAAAAGAAAATCGATGCGCCCAAATTTTCACAGCCATTCTCCTAAATTCGCTCGCCCACGGTCGTCGTGCGTCGCATGGTGCGCACATCGTTGATCCAATCGAAATCCGTGGCTTTGTGCATCACCTGGCGATTGTCCCACATCACAAAGTCGCGCGGCTGCCAGCAATGGATATAAACATACTGGGGCTGCGTCGCATGCTCGTTGATCTGGCGTATCAAGTCCCTGCCCTCGTCAATGGGCATGCCGACAATATGCGAGGCATGTTGTCCCAGATAAATTGATTTGCGTCCGCTATCGGGATGAACGCGAATCACAGAATGTTCCACCGGCGGCGCGGCGCGCTTTTGTTCGTCGGTCATTTGCTGTTTCGCCGTGGTCTGGCTGCGGGAATAGTCAAGACTGTGCACGGCAATCAAACCCTCAAGCCGTTGCTTCATCGCGTCGGAAAGCCCATCGTACGCCGCGACCATATCGGCAAACAACGTATCGCCGCCGGATTTCGGCAACACCATGCCGTACAGCATTGTCGCCAGCCCACGTTCCTTTGCCCAGGAGCCATCAGTATGCCAAATCGCCGCGCCGGGGTCGGGATGTTCGCCCTTGGGCTTGCCGTCACGGTCCAGATTGCTGAGGTAAATAATTTCCGGATTGGTCGACTTGTGATATTGATTCAGCACGTGAATCTGAAGCTTTCCCCAGCGCCGCGCGAAGTGCGAATGGGCATCGTCGTCGAAATACTGATTGCGAAACACTAGGATTTTGTGTTGAAGAAATGCTGAATAAAGCGCGCCAAACAACTCGTCACCGAGCGGATCGGCCAGGTCAACGCCGACGATCTCGACAGCAAAGTTCGCGCCGATTGGCCGAACGCCGAACAACTTCCCTTGTTTTAGATTTGAAGATTGCATCTTGGGTCTCCTCCGATGATTCGCC
>JANNMV010000466.1:0-2285 GCA_031398205.1 Pseudomonadota bacterium
CAGGAACACGTTGACGATGCCGGTGTCCTGGCACACGGGACGCTTGCCTTCGGCGCTCATGCGGCTGTTGGTCAAAATCTGCGCAATCGCATCTTTCGCCGCCGGACTTTGCTCGGCTTCATAGGCTCGTGCCAGGTGCTGGATATAGTCCGCTGGATGGTAATAGGAAATGAATTGCAGCGCATTGGCGATGCTTTGAATGAGGTCGTCTTGCTTGATGGTAGTCATTGCGATTCCCGATAACTAGTGCGGCGACACATGCGACGATGCGATCTTATCCGTCCACGCCATCACCACCGCCGAGACGACGAACGTGAGATGAATAATCACCTGCCACATCATGACGTGCTCGGGCAGCTTGCCGGCGTTGATAAACGTCTGCAGCAAATGGATCGATGAAATGCCGATCAGCGCCGTCGCGAGTTTTACCTTTAACACGCCGGCATTAACGTGGGACAGCCATTCCGGCTCGTCGGGATGATCTTTCAGATTAAGCCGCGAGACGAACGTTTCGTAACCGCCGACGATGACCATGATCAGCAGGTTCGCAATCATCACCACGTCGATCAAGGCCAGCACCGCCAGCATTAGTTCGTTCTCGCTGATGTTGGTGGCCTTCGCGAGCAGATGCCACAACTCCAGCATGAAGTGGTACACGTATACGCCTTGCGCAACAATCAGGCCGAAATACAGCGGCGCCTGTAGCCAACGGCTAAAGAATATAATGCTGGCGATCACGTTGCGTGACGCAGTTGCGGGTAAGGGCGTTGCCATGGTTCTGTGGAGTGTTTAGTTTGAGTAATAGGAATTTTAACATTCAACCCGCCTTCGCCCTTGTCTATTTCCACGAAAGACACCATGAATCAATACCAAGCCTACACCGCGCTTAAATTCAAAAAACATCCACACGGCATTCTAGAAATCATCATGGGCGAGCCGGGAAAACTATCCACCGCCGACCATCGCATGCACTACGAACTTGCAGATATTTGGCGCACCTTCGATGCCGATCCCGAAACGAAAGTCGCGATTCTGCGCGGCGAAGGTAAAGGCTTTTCTGGTGGCGGCGATTTAAATCTGGTGCAAGACATGGCGAACGATTTCAACGTCCGCGCCCGCGTCTGGCGCGAGGCCAAGGATTTGGTTTACAACGTCATCAATTGCAGCAAGCCCATCGTGTCCGCCATGCATGGCCCCGCCGTGGGCGCAGGCTTGGTCGCAGGTTTGCTCGCCGACATTTCCATCGCCGCGAAAACCGCGCGCATCATCGACGGCCACACGCGCCTGGGCGTCGCGGCGGGCGATCACGCGGCGATCGTTTGGCCGTTGCTGTGCGGCATGGCGAAGGCAAAATATTATTTGTTGCTGTGCGAAGCGGTCAGCGGCGAAGAAGCCGAGCGCATTGGTCTGGTGTCCCTCGCGGTGGACGAATCCGAGCTGCAAGCAAAGGCCTTCGAAGTCGCAGAAAAACTCAGTCGCGGATCGCAATCGGCAATCAAGTGGACGAAGTACGCCCTGAACAACTGGCTGCGTTTAGCCGGGCCGAGTTTCGACGCCTCGCTTGCGCTGGAGTTCATGGGCTTCGCCGGGCCCGATGTGCAAGAGGGAATTGCCTCATTGCGAGAAAAGCGCGCGCCGAATTTTGGTGACAATAACCCGTTCTGAATTTCTGTGTCCGCCCCTCCTTATCCCTGGTGGCAGTATCTTTATGGCAAGTCGTAGTATCGACGCACCGCTTGCATGGGCGACGCGCGACGCTTATGCTGGGCAATTGACGTAACAATAGCGAATGCCATGAATTTCATCACCGCTTTTCTCCTTCGTTGGGCGCTCACCACTTTACCCTTGTGGATCGCGAGTTACGTCATTGTGGGCGTAACTTTCGATTCCGTGAAAACCTTGATTATTTCAGGCTTATTGCTCGGTCTGGCGAATGCGGTCATAAAACCACTGATCGTTTTGCTCACGCTGCCGATCACGGTGCTTACCTTAGGGTTATTCATTATCGTGATCAACACCGCGATTCTGTTTTTAGTGCAATGGCTGGTTCCGGGCTTTCGCATCGCCGACCTTGGCAGCGGCGTGTTGCTCGCGTTATTTATCTCGGTATTTAGTTTTGCCGTAAATCGCTTCGTCGACCGCTAACGGTGCGGCGACAACAAGCCACGTTCGGCGAGATTGCGAATCAACGCCTGCGTGCCAAAATTCCACGGCGGAATCTTGTCGGTGTGGTTAACGCGATTGACCAACGCGCCCAGGCGCGCGGAGCGAATCGTCACCGTGTC
>JANNMV010000488.1:0-2833 GCA_031398205.1 Pseudomonadota bacterium
CGATTACCGCAGCCGCCGGAATCGCCTTCAGTCTTCAATCATGGGGGTGGGGGGCGAATTCTGGGGCGGTGCAGAACCTATTAAATAAACTCGTTTTAAATCAATTCATTACTCAACTTCTTGGCGGAGAGAGAGGGATTCGAACCCTCGATACACTTTTTGAGCGTATGCTCCCTTAGCAGGGGAGTGCCTTCGACCACTCGGCCATCTCTCCGAAATCCAAGGTCGCAAGGATACCCTCTTCGACCCTTTCGATCAAACTTATGCGGCGTTCGGTTGATCCAATTCAAACGCTTTGTGCAATACGCGCACCGCTAACTCCAGATATTTTTCGTCGATTACCACGGAAATTTTGATTTCGCTGGTAGAAATCATTTGTAAGTTAATGCCTTCTTCCGCCAAGGCGCGGAACATTTGGCTCGCCAGTCCTGAATGGGAACGCATGCCGATGCCGACCACCGAAACTTTGGCGATCTTGTTGTCGCCGATGACATCTCGGGCGTTGAGATGGCCTTTGACTTTCTTGAGCAAAATGTCCATCGTTTTTTGATAGTCGTTACGATGCACTGTGAATGAAAAATCCGTCGTGCCCTCGACACTCGCATTTTGGATGATCATGTCGATCTCGATATTCGCCTCGCCGACCGGGCCAAGAATTTGGTACGCCACGCCGGGACGATCCGGCACGCCGAGCACGGTGATTTTGGCTTCATCGCGGTTGAACGCGATACCGGAAATAATCGCTTGTTCCATATTGTCTTCTTCCTCGAATGTAATCAACGTGCCGGAGTTGGCTTCCTCAGCGAGCGACATATTGGGATCCGTCAAACTCGACAGCACCCGTAGTTTCACTTTGTATTTCCCGGCAAACTCAACCGCGCGTATTTGCAACACTTTCGATCCGAGCGAGGCCATCTCGAGCATTTCTTCGAACGTGACCGTGGCAAGTCGGCGCGCGTCTTCAACAATGCGCGGATCGGTCGTATACACACCGTCGACATCAGTGTAGATCAAGCATTCGTCCGCCTTGAGCGCGGCGGCAAGCGCCACGGCGGAGGTGTCGGAGCCACCACGGCCCAGCGTCGTCAAATTGCCTTCGCCATCGACGCCCTGGAATCCGGCGACGACAATCACCGTGCCGGCCGCCAAATCGGCGCGCATTTTCGCGTCGTCGATTTCAAGAATACGCGCCTTGGTGAAGGCGCTATCGGTTAGCACTCGCACTTGGCTGCCGGTGTAACTTTTCGCTTTCAGACCAAGCTGCTTCAGCGCCATCGTTAACAAGCCAATGGTGACTTGTTCACCGGTCGCGGCAATCACGTCAAGCTCGCGTGGATCGGGTTCGGCCTGGATTTGCTTTGCCAGGCTAATCAGCCGATTGGTCTCGCCGCTCATCGCGGAGACTACGATGACCATTTGATGACCGGCCTGATGCCATTTAGCGACGCGGGTCGCGACGTTCTTGATGCGCTCGGGGTTGCCGACGGAGGTGCCGCCGTATTTGTGAACAATTAAAGACATACCGCCTTGAGGGCATTCAAAAGTAAGCTTGGCATTTTACCGCGTCGTCGGAACGAAGGCTATTGCACCTAAAACGTGTTCGCTGGCGACCATAGGATGAAAGCGCTCTACCGATGGGCCGACAAAAGCAAGGCCATTACCCCTATTTGTGACGTTGTTGGCCGTTCCAATCCCTTTGAGTTAGGCGAAATGGCATTTGTTCGCATACAATAATTTCCCTTTTACATCAATTCGCGCGTTCGGTAAGGGCAAAGCCACCATGTCAATCCGAAACCTAAGCATCAGAAACAAACTTCTATTGCAAAGCGCGACGGTAATCGCCTTCGTTGTCGCAGTCGCGCTCGCGGGCTATTGGGGCGTAGCCAAATTACAGCAAGCGTCCCATGATATGCGCGACCATTTTCCCGCACTGCGCTATTCGCTCAACGCGGATATGATGCACGATGCCGTGCGCGGAGACGTGCTGGATGCGCTTCGCGCGACCAGCCTTAACGATGCAAAGCAATATGAGGACGCGCGCACGGATATCCAGGAGCATGGCGCAATGCTGCGCGACTCATTGGCAAAGAATGAAGCCCTGAGACTAAATGCGACCATCACCAAGGCCCTCGCGGAGGCGAGGCCAAAGCTGATGGATTACCTGACCAGCGCGGAAAATATCGCAGCCGTGGCGAAATCAGACGCCGCAGCGGCAAACGCCCTGGTGCCGAATTTTCAGCAACTCTTCGAAAGATTGGAAACAGAGCTGCAAAAAATTACCGATCTTCTCGAAGCCAATTACCGCGAATCCATCACCGGAGCGGACACCTCCGCGGCTGCGGCCAGCCGCACTATATTAATCGTCACCCTGTTGTCGGTAGTCGCTTCGCTGGTATTTTCTATCCTGCTCGCCAAGCAAGTGACGGGCTCGCTCCGGCAAGCTTTAGGCATGGCGGCGCGCGTCGCGCGCGGTCATTTGGACGACCGGGCGACCGAATCCCGTAGCGCAGACGAAACGGGCCAACTCATCGCCGCCATGAACGAGATGCGGCGGTCCCTGGCCAATATCGTTGGGCAGGTGCGTTCCGGCGCCCAGTCGGTTTACGCGACCATGGATCAGATCAAGGTGGGTAACGACAACCTGTCCCAGCGCACCGAACAGCAGGCAGCCACGCTGGAAGAAACGGCGGCGAGCACCGAAGAACTCGCCGCCACGGTGCGCGCAAGCGCCCAGGATGCGCGCGAGGCCAACCAACGCGCCACGCACGCCAGCGATGCCGCGGTGCGTGGCGGCCAGATCGCCGCTGAAGCGGTGCAAACCATGGCGGAAATC
>JANNMV010000555.1:0-1970 GCA_031398205.1 Pseudomonadota bacterium
CGATGCCTTGCGGCAATTTGTGCGCCCACTTGAGCCAAAGCGCACCGACCCCAAGATTTTTTTGATCATCCAGTAACCGCGACGAGCTCCAATAACCAGCGCGCGCCGAGCCACTGAATCCCCAGCGTTCCCAAAACTTGCTCGTATCGACTTCTTCCGCCGGGTCGGCGGGCGCCATCGCTGGTTCGGCGGCCGCGAGCGGAGTAGCTGCAACATTGCTGCGCACCACGATGGTGGCGTTGGTGGCATAGCCATCCGCGATTTGCGATTGCAGCGACATCTCAACGGCAAACACTGTCGGCGCCAACAACATCACGCTTATCAGACAAGTAAAAAAGCGTTGTGCGGTCATTTTATTTAGTTCGCCCGCCAGACGGAAAATTAGCCCAGTCAACGCAGCGTAGCAATGGGTCATCGCGAATCGTTTTATGGATTTAATTGAGCATACTAGCCGAGGCCCGCGCGCTTGTGAAGTGGCGCGATTCTCGCCCATTTGCTTCAAAATCGCAGTCGGTTCACAATTGAATCGTCGAACTCGTTACGCAATAGCGTCAAATAAACGTAGTTCTGGCGAATCGATCATGCCAGCAGCCGCATGGATAGTGGCTTCCGGCGAGGCATGCCTGGAACGCCGCTCTGTCACTGGCTCTCCGGCACGATACCCAAAAGAATCGATATCGACTTAGCGCTGTATAAAGCTAAATATCACCAGAGGAAGCAATAACGTTCATGAATTGATCACCCGGCCCAGCCAATAAAATTTCGGAGGAGAGACCATGCCCAAATACAGCACTGAAGCACTCAGGACCATTGCCCTCGTAGGCCACGCGGGCGCCGGCAAAACGAGCCTCGCGGAAGCGTTGCTCCACAAAGCCGGCGCCATCACCGCACCCGGAACGATCGAACGCGGCTCCACTGTCTGCGATTTCGATCCGCTCGAAAAACAACACCAACACTCGCTTAATTCCGCCGTCGTCCACTTCGACGATCAAGGCACCCACGTTCATCTGATCGACACGCCCGGCTATCCCGATTTCATGGGCCAGGCCATCGGCGCGTTGCCTGCCGTAGAAACCGCCGCTATCGTTATCAATGCGCAGAATGGTATCGAACTCATCACCCATCGCATGATGCAGTGGGCGGAAAAACGCCGACTGTGCCGCGCCATCATCATTAACAAAATCGACGCGGAGAATCTCGATCTGCCAGGCTTGCTCGCGGAAATTCAAGAAACCTTCGGCAAGGAATGTTTACCGATCAATCTGCCCGCTGATGGCGGTAAGAAGGTCGTCGATTGTTTTTTTAATCCTTCCGGCAATGCAGATTTTTCTTCGGTCGCGTCGGCTCACAACGCGATCATCGATCAAACCGTTGAAGTCGACGAAGAGTTGATGGCGCTGTATTTAGAGAAAGGCGAGGTCACGCCAGAACAATTGCACGCGCCATTCGAAAAAGCGCTGCGCGAAGGGCATTTGATCCCCGTTTGTTTCGTCTCGGCGCGCACCGGCGCGGGCGTGGCGGAGTTGTTCGACATTTTCGCTAAGTTAATGCCGAATCCGCTCGAAGGCAATCCACCGCTTTTTGTCACCGGCGAAAGCGATAAAGAAGAAGAATTTCACTCCGATCCCGATCCCAAAAAACACGTACTCGCTCATGTGTTTAAAGTCACGGTCGATCCCTTTGTCGGTAAGCTCGGAATATTCCGCGTTCATCAAGGCACCATCACTAAGGACAGTCAGCTTTACATCGGCCACGCGCGCAAACCCTTCAAGGTCGGCCATCTGTTCATGCTTCAGGGCAAAGAACATGTCGAAGTCGATGCCGCGATCCCCGGCGACATCGCCGCCGTGGCGAAAGTCGATGAAATCGAATTCGATTGCGTATTGCACGATTCGCCGGAGGATGAGCACATTCATTTGCGTCCCCTGGAATTTCCCAACCCGATTTACGCCATCGCCATCGAGCCGAAA
>JANNMV010000504.1:0-6687 GCA_031398205.1 Pseudomonadota bacterium
TCCTCTTGCCATACCGTGCGTACCGCTGCGCTGTAACCAAGGGGTCGCGCTATCCGTATACCCAACGAGCTTGCTGCGCCATGGCAATGCTGGATTCGCGCAAACACGTGCACGCCGTTGTCATCCGCAAATACCTTGGCGTACAAAACACAGTGATCGCGCGTGGCGCCATGGACGATGTCGTAGCGCAAAATGCAGCGCTGCTCCGGACGATAGCGCACCACCTCTACTTTGATGTCGACAATGGCATCGGGAGCAAAAGACAAATTGGCGTAAGGAAAATGCCGGGCAACGCGCTTTACATCTAGCAATTCGTGCAACTGCGGCAAACGCGGATCGTCGGGAAAACTCCACACGATCATGTCCAGTTCCGGCACGAGATGCGCGCCATCGGCCGGCGTCAATACGGCGAATTCGTCACGACTGCGCCCATTCAAATAGGCGCGGCCGTAAGTCATCGGTTTGTAGGAAGTGTTACGCGCGGGCGCAACATCGAACTCGTAGCACACGCACAGAAAAGCCTTGTGCCATGAAGCGGGGCTCAAGTACGTGCGACACCGCGCATATTGCACGTTGCAAGCCGTGAATTCAAACGGCTTGCTGAGCAAGGACGGCAACTGCCAACGCCACACTTCGCCCATGGCATGGGTGTCGGTAAATCGCTCAAACACTTGCACCGGCGAATCACATGATAAAGCGGTCATGACATATCCCGGTTTTGTTACCGCTCAGGGTAAATGTAGAAATATCGGTTTCGGCGCCAAGCCGAATGCGATAGAGAAATTTATTGCGCAAGCGCAGTTCAGGCCATTGCGCCCGAGGCCACCCCATCAGGCTGCCGAGCACGACACGATTGGTTCCGCGATGACCCACAATAAGCGCCGAACGCCCCCGGTTCAAGCGCAAGATATCTTGCAGCGCTTTTCCAACGCGATGCGTTAGATCGTCGAAGTGCTCTGCTCCTGGCACCGGGCAACCCCACATGTCCGCTTGCCATTTTGCCCACAGCGCTTGCGCTTCAGGGTCGCGTTCGTCGCGAAAGCGCCCTTGCAACACACCCAGATTGATTTCATTGAGTTCAGGCAAGGAAGAAATCGGCAATTGTTTTGCCGCCGCCGTAGGTTGCGCCGTATCTATCGTGCGTTGCAATACACTCGTATAAATCGCCGCGATGTTTTCATCGCGCAAACAATCGGCGATTGCTTCGCTTTGCTGTTGTCCTTTGGGCGACAAACCGGGATCGAGCTGGCCGGTCACCCGGCTTTGGTTGTTCCATTCGCTTTGACCGTGCCGCGCGAGGTAGAGTGTGGTGACGGATGAATCGCCGGAGACGCTCTGTGTGTCCATCAAGCCGCCTGACCTAATTCTTTTCGCGCGGCGACAAACGGAACGCATGAACCGTTTCCGACAATATGCGCCGCGACCGCGATTAAGTTACGTAAGCTATCGCTTCGCCCCAGTTTTAGCGACGTCACGCAGCGTAACGCACGCTCATAAATCAGGGCGCTCGCGGTAAACCAAGCAACGTCATTCTCCGGCGCCGGCCACGCAACACACTGACGGTAGGCGGCAATAAGAGCAGTCAACATTGGCTGCATGGCTGCCAACGGTTCACCGTCTAAGCATTCGCGATAGATGAGTTCGGCGAGGAAGCTACCCAGTTCGGCGAGCGGCGGGCCGACGGCGACACGATCCATGTCAATAAAATAGATCTGCGTTGAGTTGACCAGTATGTTTTTGGAATGTAAGTCGCCATGCCATGTACCTTCGCAACTTGTTTTCAAATGGCCAGCATTGTCGATCAACGCACCGACAGTAGGGCGTAGTACGGCGGCACAATCCGGATACGCCACGGCGATAATTTTTTCTGCACGGGTTAAACGCGCGATCAGATCAGGTAGGGTGATTCGATTTGTGTGCGCCACGGTTGTGCTATGCAACGCGGCAATGGCCCGCGCGACGCGGATCAGCAGCCCGTTGTCCGCCATGCCCGACACCAGCAGAGAATGCAGCGTTACGCCGGGCACACGCTCCTGCCACAACAAGCGCTGTTTGCACTGATAGGCAATCGGTCGAGCGTAGGCGACAGCCTTGCTTGGCTTGTCCCATAGCGCCGCCATATGGCGATAGGTTTGCGCCCCGCCATCGTCATAACGAGTTTTTCCGATTATTTGCCAGCGTCGCTGCAAGCCGCGCTGCGCATTGTTAAGCGTCAGAGAAACACTAACGCAACAGGTATGCTCAGGGAAATAATTAGAGATCGTGGCGGACAAATCGACAATCTCCCAACCCTCGCCCCAACGCGCGTGCACCACTTCCGGTAACAGGTTCTCGCGCAATTGCGACGCGTCCGATAGGAGTGGCAGAGCGTTCAACTTGCGTTCGTTCGGAAACGCCCAAAGCACCATATTGAGCAATCGAATAAACGTGACCGGAGCAAAATCCACGGTGGCAACGCTCGCCTCGAGCAACGCTTTTTTGTAGCGCGCCACTGCGTCGTCCGGCTGGTAGATTCCGGCACACAGTCGTTGCTCGCGCTCACCCATGGCGTCGCGTAACCTGAGTTTATAGCCGATGATGCAATTACGCTGTGGGCGATACTTTACCCGGTCAATCTCACAGGCAATCAACTCAGTGTCATTGCCATGCCGCTCACGTAAATGCTGCTCGAACAATCCTCCCATGGCCTGCGCGTCGAGCGCCTCCGAGAGAAACGGCAAAGCAGCGTCAACCGGCATGAGACGCGTTGTGACCACCGCTTAGCGCCCGCACCCGTTGTGCTGTTGGCCCACTTCACTCAAATGAGATCCTTCGTTTGCGTGAATGGCAACGATTTCCCCATAGGCATCTTTGCGCAGCAGCAAATAGCTACCGCTGAAAAGATACGGGCCAAAGCGCCAACGTCGCACGTCACCGGTCGAATAAAAGCAATAGTCGGTAGTGCTGAATTCACCGCTACCGATACTGACGTGAAATGCATGGGCGCCGGCGCTCGGCCCGTCCTCGGATGTGACGCGTAGGCCTCGCATGCTGATGGTGGGGGGATCCGTCCGATAGGGATACAACACTGTTTGAAATTCGGCGTTAGACTCATTTTGCGTAAAACGCAAAATCGGCGCCGCATGTTTAACGCCGTAACGATAGGAAACAAAACCCGGCTCGACATCAAGCTCGACCGCCCCTTCGCGTTCCTCCTGTGCAATGACTAGATTCGGCGCATAAACCAACAACGTGCCGCGCTCGCGCTTAGTGGTGACTCGATCCTGTGCCTGTTCGTTGAGGTGAAACAACAAATCGTAGCGATGCACGCTCGCGCTGGTCATGGAGTCGCAACAGATCCAATATTCGCCGAAGGCAAAGAACATGCGCCGCTCGTGAACCGCATCGTATTCCTGGCTGCGCGCAATGCCGTGCAAAAAATCGAAGCGCGGCTTACTGGAGAACTCGCGCATCTCGTGTTGTGGCGCGGATCCCGTCACTTTGTGCCGCACGCTGCCAGGGACGTGGCGCGACGCCTCTTTGATAGGACGTGGTTCGTAGCGTGTCTGGTTTTTGCCATCCACAACGACGGTGTTGTGATAGGCGGTACCGCGAAACTGTACACGCCAGTTCACCTTGCCCGCCTCGCTATAGGTATAACGGCCGGGATCGACAATCAGTGAGCGGCCGTACGCCGCCAACTCGAAATTCAAGCAATCGAAATGCCCATGATTGCCCGCTCCAAGCGGGCCGCAATCAAAAATTAGGTATTGCTCGTCGCCGAACGCGTTACCGTCGCCGCCCCAGCCGCTGCGAATAATGCTGTACCCGCTATCGGCAAAATGTACTGAGCGCTTGGCGGGCGGTGTTCCGCGCCGGCCTTGGGTCGCGACGTAAAGCATGTCCTCGCGACCATACAACTCATAGCCTTGCATCAGCAGATCGAGAAAGCTACGCGCATCACCATCGCTTAAGCTGGGCACAACGCCGTCGGGTTTG
This sequence comes from Pseudomonadota bacterium, assembly GCA_031398205.1. GTDB lineage: Bacteria > Pseudomonadota > Gammaproteobacteria > Burkholderiales > JALYOK01 > JALYOK01. Next base: position 3,979 of record JANNMV010000504.1, read on the forward strand.
TGGACGTACATGCTGAACTCAAGCGCTTTGACTAGCTGTTGGTCCATCGCGTCCGGCACGGCGATAGCGTTAAGCTTCGCTAAGCGGCGCACGCACAAATAATTTTTCAGCACCAATTGGTGATAGTCAGTCGAGAGCTCGCATTGCACGCCATCGGGCAGTAAATCCGTCTGCATGTTGCGGGCAATTTCCGGCAATGCGAATTCGACCCAGGCTTGAGCCTCTTTGAGTTCCGGAAAGACCACACCGGCCAAGAAAATGGCGTACAACTCGAGGGTGCGGTGATTGCGTGCCGGCGTCAGATTGTCGCGAAGAAAATTCACTTGCTCCGCGAGCGAATTGATCAGCTTCAGGTGAAACATGGGGCAAATCGCCGCCCGATTCGCTTGGCCGACAAAATAGTAATAGGCGTAAATCCAGTTCTGCACCCGTCTACCAGTCACATCAGCCGCAATAAATCCCGGCGGAGTTTGCTCGATCCAGGAGGTGATCAGCGCCATCCACTTGTCGAGATAACGCTGCTCGCCAGTGTCGGCGAAGGCCATACCAAGACCAACGGCGTAATAAAATTTGTGCAGCAGAATATGCCATTCCACATCGCGGCTGGGATTCACCAGCCAATCGATGGATTCCGCAAAGGTCACCGCTTCGCCGTTGAATTCGAAACGATTGGAGACTATGGCGTCGATCTTGTCGCGCCGCGTTTCATCGGCATCGGCCACCGCGAAGAAGCGCACCTGGGGCCGATTGCGGAAATGCTCGATCAGCGCTTCCGGGCTCAGTTCAGCATAGGGCATGAGCAAAACATGGTCGGATACTTGCTCAGCGGATGGCTTTCGATTGGCGAGACTCATACCTTAACCTCCTCACGTTGCATCACGTTAAGGAATAGCGCCTTGAGCTGTAGCGTCGTCTTACTTGAATCGAATACTTGGCAAACGCGCGCCCGTGCTGCCGCGCCTAGGTGTTGGCGGAGCGCCGCGTCTTGCAGTAGTTGTTGCAATGCGCTTGCCAGTGCCGGCGGATTACGTTCCGGCACCATCAGGCCATCGATTTGGTCGCGCACCAACTCCGGTATGCCGGACACGGCCGTGGTCACCACCGCCAAGCCCGTTGCCATCGCCTCCGCCAGCACATTGGGAATGCCATCGCGATCGCCATCGGCGGCGACCAAACAAGGCAAAGCGAAAATAACGGATTGGTGATAAAGGCGACGCAACTCGTCATGGGTAACGGGCCCCTGCAATTCGACCCTATCGCCAAGCGCAAGGTCGCGAATCTTGTTCCGAATGGATTCCAATTGATCACCTTCTTCCCCGACGATGGAAAGGTGAAATGGGATGCCGGACGCCTTCAGCAGTGCGCAGGCATCCACCAAGTCAGCGAATCCCTTTTTTTCGACAAAGCGCCCCACCGCCAGAATGCGGGGCATCGGGCTGGATCGATGTCCTTGCGGTGGTGGGGCGAAAAACTCGGTGTCAAGGCCGTGATAGACCGTGTGAACTTGCTCGCAGCTCGGAAAACGTTGCGCCAGATGCGTCGCGTTAGCGCCGGTGCAAGTGGTGACAAAGTGCGCGGCGCGCAACTTGCGCGCGAGCAAATCACCAGGATTTTGATCGGCCTGATAAATGTCCTTGGCATGGGCGGTAAAGCTAAACGCAATGCCCGTCAGCCGACTGACGAACCAGGTAATGGTTGTGGCGCCGTGGCAAAAGTGACCATGCAGGTGGCGAATCGAAGGCGCCTCGAGGACTTGCATGGCGATGTGGCCGGCTTGTAAGAATTCTTTAATGAATACTTTGCGCAGCGGTGTTTGCCAGCCCTTGCGATACTTCACTGACATAACCAATGCCTCGCCCAACGTCGCCAGGTAGGTGAAGGGCCGTGCTTTTAGCAAACGCCAATGTTGCCCGGCATAGGTCGGCAGGTTGCGCCACAGCCAAGCAACAATGTTGGCGCCGGAGAGCGACGATACCGGCGGCAAATAGGTCAGTGGCGCGCCGATGCGTCCGACAACATCATGCACTTGATCCATGTCGCCATGCTTGATGACGAACAGGCGTAGTTTCATGCCGAGTTGTTCCAACAAAAAAATCTCGTGGGTGATAAACGTTTCCGACAGGCGCGGAAAGCCCATCAGCACATAACCGATTTCACCCGGCCCATTTCGGTCCGCGCGAAATACAGCGGCGCCGGTTGCTCTGTCGCGCTGGTGCAAATCCACCAACGCAACGCTGTTTTTTTCGGATAGCGAATTAGTTGGCATGGGAGTATCCTTGGCGCGCCAGCGCCTCGCTTAAGACCATCTCACGCTGCGGCGCCCCGGCGAACAGGTCACAGAGCAAGCGCAAATTTTGGTCATTGCAAAACATCGTCTCCACTAAATTCCGACCTTCTTTTCCCATTCGAGCGCGCTGTGCCGGATTAACCAGTACGGCGGTAATGGCATGGGCTAGCGCCATTACATCCTGAGGTGGAATCAACCATCCATTCACACCCTGCTTGATCACTTCGGGAATACCCGATACATCGGTCGACACGACCGGCAACTCCATCGCCATCGCTTCCAGCAAGACATTGGGAATGCCATCGCGGTCGCCATCTTCGGCAATTTGACTGGGCAAGACGAACAGCGTGGCTTGGCGGTAGCGCTCGATCAATTCGGTGTGGGTCATTTTCCCGGCCAGAACAACAATCGAACTCAGGCCG
>JANNMV010000595.1:0-2168 GCA_031398205.1 Pseudomonadota bacterium
TTTTCGGGCACGTCGATCAATATGTTTTTGCCCTCGCTCGGGCCGACGCCGTTGGTGATTAGATTGATCTCAACGCCATGGGCATTCTTCATGATCGTGACGGCGTCGAAATCCACCTCCAGAATGACTTCGAAACCCAAACATCGATAGAACGCCACAACACGTTGCGCATCGACCACGCGGATGCCGATATGGTCTATTTGTAAGATATTCATGCCGTCATTCTATCAGCGCCATTGCCGATTAGTTTTGCCGCGCGCCAAGTGCAGGAATAATACCAATCATCAGTTGCATAGCAAGCGTGGGGTGCATTCATGCACCGTTTTCGAGTCACTCATCTTCGCCGCTCGCGTTAGGTTCGACTATGCGAATCACCCCATTCGCCCGGATAAACACCGCGCGCACATCCGCATTCGACCGCCACGGCTGGCGCGAGCGGATGCTCACCGCGAAGAAATTAAGTGGCGCCGGGTAGGCCAGCGCGACGGTAGTTTGGCATCGTGGTGCTTTACGGCAGATTAATTCGGTGCATGAATGCACCCTACGCTTGTTACCATGCGGGAAGCGGGTAGCGGCGCGTGGCGAGCACTTATTTTTTCAACACGCCGCGGCGCATTTGATCCAACTCGATGCTCTCGAACAGGGCCTTAAAGTTGCCTTCGCCGAATCCCTGGTCGCCCTTGCGTTGGATGAATTCGAAGAAAATTGGACCGAGTTGATTGTCGCTGAATATCTGTAGCAGCAAGGCGCCCGGTTTGCCATCCAGCAGTATCTTGCGCGCGCGCAACGCGTCGACGTTCTCGCCGTGGCCGGGAATGCGTTTGTCGATGAGTTCGTAATAGGTATCGACCGTATCCAGAAGCTGCACGCCACCGGCGCGTAAAGCATCGACCGTGCGCAACAGATCGCCGGAACCGAGCGCAATGTGTTGGATGCCTTCGCCTTTGTAGCGGTCCAGATACTCGGTGATCTGTCCGGCGGTTTGGGTGCCCTCTTCGTTAATCGGGATGCGAATCTTGCCGCACGGGCTGGTGAGTGCCTTGCTCTTGACGCCGGTGACCTGGCCTTCGATGTCGAAGTAGCGTATCTCGCGGAAGTTGAATAAGCGCTCATAAAAATCCGCCCACTCGGCCATGCGGCCGCGATGGACGTTGTGAGTAAGGTGATCGATGTATTGCAGGCCGTGCCCCAGCGGGTTTAACTCGGCGCCGGGCAAGGGCTCGAAATCGACATCGAAGAATCCGATATTGCCGATGTCGCCATCGCGCGCATTGTTCTTGCCACGCCACCGATCGACCAAATAAATCAGCGAATCGCCGATGCCTTTGATCGCCGGAATGTTCAACTCCCCCGGCCCGCTCTGGCCGGCATAGCCCCAGGCGCCGAGCGACAACGCGCGTTCATAGGCGAGCTTAGTATCTTGCACGCGAAAGGCGATGGCGCACACGGAAGGCCCGTGCAGCCGGGCGAAACGTTGCGCGAAGGAATCGAGTTCGGCGTTGAGGATAAAGTTGATTTCGCCTTGGCGATACAGCGTAACGTTTTTATGGCGATGTTTTGCGATCGCTTTGAAACCCATGCGCTCGAACACCGCCGCCATCGCCGCCGGGTCGGGCGCGGCGTATTCGATGAATTCAAAACCATCGGTTCCCATGGGATTTTCGGCATGGGGTGTGAGCATGGTTGGCATTGGAAGCATCGTCCGGTAAAAGAGTGGGTGGCGCGCGAATTAAAGCGTACCGCAAGGCCGTAAAAATATCTACGCAATCGTGGAACGCAGTTAGCGCAGAATTAAGCATCGCCAGGAACCGCTCTGCGTTTGCCTTCCAGCCATAGCATTGCCAGAAACCAATGGCCCTAGCCCATCTTTGCCATTTGGCACTACGAAGTTGAAGTAAATCAACAAATTGAGACAGCGGCGCGGGTGCGTATGGCACTACATTTCGTGTGGGTGAGAAGGCCGACCGAGGCAGACGCTCAAACGCTCAAACGACAGTTTGCCGGGTACCGCCGGGATTGGCAGAGAGCTTCAATGCCGTGTAGATTTTTTGTTGCGCCGGCTCAGGCCGGCTGGCTTTTCTGACATGCACGGTGCGGCCATCGCGGCGCTGCAAGGTGGTGGTGATGCGTACCTGGCTCGAGAGCGTGTTGCGTAGCGTCCCCCAGGC
>JANNMV010000603.1:0-2514 GCA_031398205.1 Pseudomonadota bacterium
AAGATCGGTAAAACATTGCAAGTTATCGTCGACGAAGTGGGCGGTGATAGGGCGACGGCGCGCAGCAGCGCCGACGCGCCGGAAATCGACGGGCAGGTTTATATCAACAAACCCAAGGGCAAGAAATGGGCCCCAAAACAGGGTGAATTCATGGACGTTCGTATTACCGACGCAGACGCTCACGATTTGTGGGCCGAGCCGGTGGCGGCGTAGTCAAAGTCAATTTTAGGAGTTTGAAAATGGCAAGTGGACGTGAAGTAGTAGTGTTAAGTGGTGTGCGCACGGCAATCGGCGATTACGGCGTGAGCCTGAAAGATTTTGCGCCGACCGAGTTGGGTGGCCTGGTGATCAAAGAAGCGATCGCGCGCGCAAAAGTCGACGTAAATGATATCGGCCATCTGGTGTTCGGCAACGTGATTCACACCGAAGCGAAAGATATGTATATCTCGCGCGTCGCCGCACTTAAGGGCGGCTTGCCGCAGAGTTCGGCGGCGTTCACCGTGAATCGTTTGTGTGGTAGCGGCCTGCAGGCGATTATCAGCGCGGCACAAACCATTCTGCTCGGTGATACTGAATGCGCGATTGGAGCGGGTGCAGAATCCATGAGCCGCGCCGGTTACCTGATGCCCAGTTTGCGCTGGGGCCAGCGCATGGGCGACGGCGGCGCGGTCGACATGATGGTCGGCGCGCTGACCGATCCGTTCGACACCATTCACATGGGCATCACGGCGGAAAACATTGCCGCCAAGTGGGGCATCAGCCGCGAAGCGCAAGATGCCTTCGCCGTGGAAAGCCATAAGCGCGCGATCAACGCGACCGAAAAAGGCTATTTCAAAGATCAGATTCTGCCGATTGAAATCAAGTCGAAAAAAGGGTCGACTTTTTTCGCGACCGACGAACATGCGCGTGCCGATGCATCGATGGAAGGCATGGCCAAGCTGCGCGCCGTATTCCAAAAAGACGGCTCCGTCACCGCCGGCAATGCCTCGGGAATTAACGACGGCGCCGCAGCCGTGGTGATGATGGAAAAGACCGCCGCCGAAAAGCGCGGCTTAAAGCCGATGGCGCGTTTGGTTTCCTACGGCCACGCCGGTGTCGATCCGAAATACATGGGCATCGGCCCGGTTCCCGCAGTACAAAAAGCGCTGGCGAAAGCCGATCTTAAAGTCAGCGACATGGACGTGATCGAATCCAACGAAGCCTTTGCCGCGCAAGCCTGCGCCGTGTCCAAAGACCTCGGCTTCGACGGCAAAAAAACCAACCCGAATGGCGGCGCAGTAGCCCTCGGCCACCCCATCGGCGCGACCGGCGCGATCCTCACCATCAAAGCGCTGTACGAACTGCAACGCATCGGTGGCCGCTACGCGCTGGTGACCATGTGCATTGGTGGCGGGCAGGGCATCGCGGCGGTGTACGAACGCATGTAGTGCCGCGCTTGGTTAGGAAAAAAGCGACCCGGTGGTCGCTTTTTTTTTGATTCACCTCGGCGTCGATTTCCGCCATAGTGAGTGGGCTGGAGAGTAGCGTATTTATTGCCTCTCCGAGGTCACCCCTTGAAACGGCAAGCTGGGCGGGTGTTTCAAGCCGATGCTACGGAAAAAAGCGACCACGCAAAACGCTGGCCGTTTTTCCGCAACGATCTATTTGAACAGCGGCAAGGCTTTAATAATCGTCGTCCACACGCCCCACGCCAGCGGAACGCCGACGAACAGCCAGAACGCAAGAACCAAGCCTTGGTGACTTCCCTGGCCCGATATTGCGGCGGCGTTGCCGCCCACCGCATTGGCCGACGCCTTGTCGTGGGCGAGCTTGCGTTCGGCTTCCAGTTCCGCGTCGGTCATGAACCACTTCGCCGCCACCGGACGCACCAACAAGTTACAGATAAAGCCGCCAACCAACAGCGCCGCGAGAATGTACATCGTGGTGTCGTAGGCTTGCGCCTTCGGCACGCCGCTCTTGATTTGCGCATCGTTGATGTAGTTCACCAGCACCGGGCCAAGCACACCGGCGGTTGACCAGGCCGTCAACAAACGGCCGTGGATCGCGCCGACCATCTGCGTACCGAACATGTCCGCGAGATAGGCGGGAATCGTCGCGAAGCCGCCGCCGTACATGGTCAAAATAATACAGAACGCGCCAACGAATAGCGCCAAGCTACCGGAATGGCCGAGCGACGGCGCGCTGTAATAAAGCAGGCAACCAAGCACGAAGAAAATGAAATAAGTCGTCTTGCGGCCCATGTAATCCGACAGGGACGCCCAAAAGAATCGACCTCCAATGTTGAATAAGCTGAGCAGGCCGGTAAATGCTGCGGCGACGGTTGCGATCTGCGCTAGTTGATCCTTGTTCAAATCGCTGAAACTAGCGTCGATACCGATCAACTTGCCGCCGAAGATTTCCTGCAACATCGGTGAAGCCATGCCGATCACACCGATGCCGGCCGACCCGTTCAAGCACAGAACGCCCCACAGGCACCAAAATTGCGGCGTGCGCCAGGCTTTGTTCAAATGCACG
>JANNMV010000628.1:0-2481 GCA_031398205.1 Pseudomonadota bacterium
AAACGGTGCGGAAGCGGTGAACGATGTGCGCGATGCGGTGGCGCGGGTGCGTGCCGATTTGCCCGCCGAGCTGCGCGATCCGACCGTGACTAAAGCGTCTACCGCCGGGCGCGTGTTGCTGACCTATAGCCTGACATCCGATCAACTGGACGAACAGTCGCTGTCCTGGTTCGTCGACAACACGGTGACCAAACGCTTACTCACCGTGCCGGGCGTGGGCGCGGTGAAGCGCATGGGCGGCGCTACCCGGGAAATTCAAGTCGAGCTCGATGCCTCGCGCATGGCGGCGATGCGTGTGGCAGCCATTGATGTCTCGCGCAAACTGCGCCAAGTGCAACAGGACACACCCGGTGGCCGGGGCGACGTGAGCGGCGCCGAGCAAGCGGTGCGCACCATCGCCACCGTGCATTCGGCGCGCGAATTGGCGGCGCTGGAGTTGCCTTTGTCCGATGGCCGCAGCATCCGCCTCGATCAAGTCGCGACGGTGCGTGATACCACGGCGGAGCGTCGAGCCGTTGCGTTGCAAGACGGCAAGCCGGTGGTTGCGTTTGAAATATTTCGCACCAAGGGCGCAAGCGAGTTGGCCGTTGCGGGCGATGAAAATTCCGGCGTGCGCCAAGCGGTCGCGCAACTGCGTGCGGCGCACCCCAATGTAAACATCGTGGAATCGATCGACAACGTCGCGCCGATCGCGGAAAACTTCGCGGGCTCGATGGAATTGTTGCTCGAAGGCGGCTTGTTGGCGGTGATCGTGGTGTGGTGGTTCCTACGCGATTGGCGCGCCACCATCGTCGCGGCGGCCGCGCTGCCGCTATCCATCATTCCGGCCTTTCTCGGCATGTATTGGTTTGGCTATACGCTCAACGTGGTGACGCTGACATCGATGGCGCTGGTGATCGGTATTTTAGTCGACGATGCGATTGTCGAAATCGAAAACATCACACGTCATTTGCGCATGGGCAAGTCACCTTACCAAGCGGCGATGGAAGCCGCCGATGAAATCGGCATGGCGGTGATCGCGACGACATTTGCGCTGGTCGCGGTGTTTTTGCCGACCGCTTTCATGGCGGGCGTGCCGGGTAAATTCTTCAAGCAATTCGGCTGGGTCGCGGTGTTGGCGATTCTCGCCTCGCTGGTGGTGGCGCGCTTACTCACGCCGATGATGTCGGCGTATATGCTTAAGCCGGCCAAGCATTCCAACCTGCCCGATGGTTGGATCATGCGCAGTTATCTTGCGGCAATGCGTTGGTGTTTGAAACATCGGCTGGTCACCGTCATCGCCTCGGCGGCGTTTTTTATCGGATCGATTCAATTGATCGGCTTGCTGCCGAAAGGGTTCGTACCGCCGTCCGATCGCGGTCAGACCCAGATCAACATCGAGTTGCCGCCCGGAAGCACGTTACAGGAAACTTGGGACACCGCTGAATCGGTGAGGCAACGCGCCGCGCAGGTTCCGGGCGTAAAGCATATTTTCAGTTCCGTCGGCGGTGGTTCCAGTGGTGATACGTTTGCGCCCGGCACGCCCGCCGAAGCGCGTCGCGCGGTGTTGACCCTGGCGCTGGTACATCGCAACGATCGCAAAGAATCACTGCAAGATATCGAGAATCGGCTGCGCGCCACGCTTGCCGATGTTCCCGGCGCGCGCTTCAACGTGGGCCCGCCGGATACCGGTGTGAAAATGCAGATCGTGTTGCGCAGCGAAGATCCGGCCGCATTGGCTGAGGCGACGCGTGCGGCCACGCGCGCTCTGCGCGCCCTGCAAGGCGTGGGCAATGTGAACGCCGGCGCTTCGCTGACGCGGCCGGAAATCATCGTGCGGCCGAACTTCGCGCGCGCCGCCGATCTCGGGGTCACCGCGCAAAGCATCGGCGAGACGATCCGCGTCGCGACCGCCGGGGACTACGACACCGAGCTGTCGAAGCTGAATCTGAGCGAACGTCAGATCCCCATTCGAGTGAAATTGCCGGACGCGGTGCGCGCCGATCTGGCGCAGTTGGAACGCCTCACCGTGCCGGGCAAAAACGGGCCGGTATTTCTTGGAACGGTCGCGACGCTTGCCATCGAATCGGGCCCCGCCCAAGTCGATCGTCTGAATCGCAGCCGCAATGTCACCATCGATGTCGAGCTCGGCAGCCGCCAGTTGGGCGAGGCTTACGCCGAAGCAATGCAATTGCCGGCACTGAAAAATCTACCGCCGGCGGTGAAAATCGCCGAGTTGGGTGATGCGCAGGAAATGCAGGCGCTGTTCGCGAGTTTCGGCATCGCGATGTTAATCGGCGTGTTATGTATTTACGGCGTGCTGGTGTTGTTGTTCCACGATTTCATGCAACCGATCACCATCCTCGCCGCGTTGCCGCTCTCCATTGGCGGCGCGTTCGTCGCCTTGCTCGTCACCAACAACGCGCTGTCGATGCCATCGATGATCGGCCTCATCATGTTGATGGGCATTGTCACCAAGAATTCCATTTTGTTGGTCGAGTA
>JANNMV010000640.1:0-2096 GCA_031398205.1 Pseudomonadota bacterium
TTGTCAACGTCCACGCGCCACTCACTCTATATTTTGGATTTGCTCGCGCATTTGTTCGATCAAAACTTTCATCTCGACCGAGATTTTCGACACGTCGGACGAAACGGATTTTGCGCCCAGGGTATTGGCCTCACGATTCAATTCTTGCATCAGGAAATCGAGCCGCTTGCCGGCAGCGCCGCCCTTACCGAGCACGCGCCGTACTTCACTCAGATGCGCCTTTAACCTGGACAGTTCTTCGTCGACATCGATCTTGCTGGCGAATAACACCACTTCTTGGCGCAAACGATCGTCCTCCGGGCTGGCCATTGCCTCGCGGAGCTTCGTCACCAATTTTTCTTCGAACGCGGCGACCAACTTCGGAATAAGCGGCGTAGCTTCGGTAGCGAGGGCTTCCAGGCGAGCGCCACGCTCGAGCAAAATGGCTTTGAGCTTCTCGCCTTCGCGCGCGCGGCTGTGGCCTAGCTCGGCTAGCGCTTCATTGAGCAATGTCAGTGCATCGTTTGCAATCCGCTCCACCGGCGGCGAATCTTGATCGAAGATTCCAGGGAAATTCAGGATATTCGAAACGGACAGCGGCGCGCTGCCAGGTACAAGTGACTTGATGGATTCGTTGTATTTAAGCAGTTGCCGCAGCACACCTTGGTTAAGCGGCAATCCCTTCGCCGCGCTCGGGATGGGCGTGAACCCGAGTCGGCAGTCAAACTTACCGCGGGAGATTTTTTGATTGATCGCCTCGCGCAGGCCCGTTTCCAGCGACCGCAATTCGTCGGGTAATCGCAGTTGAACTTCCAAGTAGCGATGATTAACGGAGCGTAACTCAAGATTGAGCTGACCATAATCGTAGTCTTGGCTGCGGCTGGCAAAGCCGGTCATACTGTTAATCATCACTTCATCGAATCCTATAATAAATCTTAGAAAGCGTTGCTAAATACTCGTAATATATGGAGAATAGTCTTCCTTCCAATCACCCGTATCATACCGTTATTTGAGCATGGCGCAACACGCTGAACTTGCATTGCCGGAAGGTTATCAGTTGCCGGATTATCGCATTCTTCGCAGCCTTTCATCGGGGGGGTTCAGTACCGTCTATCTGGCGCAGGATGCGAGCGAAACCCAGGTAGCGATCAAAGAGTATTTGCCAAATGGCCTAGTGGTGCGCTCGGATGCCATGGAAGTACAAGCGAATTCACCCGAGAATGTTCCCCCGTTTCGCCACGGCATGAAGTGTTTTTTCGAGGAAGGACGAACCTTAGCGCAAATCAATCATCCGAACGTGGTCCGGGTTGAAAATTTCTTTCGCGCCAACGAGACCGTGTATTTAGTTATGCGCTATATGCGTGGGAGGACACTGGATTTTCATATTCGCTCGAACAAGCGATATTTTACCGAAAGTTTTATGCGCCGCTTGTTCTTGAGTCTGCTCAACGGCCTGCGCGAAGTTCATACGCATAAGTTGTTGCATTTGGACATCAAGCCCGCCAATATATATGTCACTATGGATGCAACACCGGTACTGTTGGACTTTGGGTCGGCGCGCATGACGCTCAACCACGATCGGCCACAATTGATCCCGATGTACACCAGGGGCTTCGCTGCCCCCGAACAATATCGCGGCATGGCGGGCCTCGGACCGTGGACCGACATCTATTCCGTCGGCGCGACCATGTATGCCTCACTTTCCGGCACCCCGCCGCAAAGTTCCGATATGCGGGAAAAAGAAGATCAGTTGCGACCTGCGGTTGATGCCTGGCAGGGTCAATTTTCCGCGCAGTTGTTGAGCACCATCGATCGATGCTTACGCCTCGATCCGCTGCAGCGGCCGCAAAGCGTGTATGCGCTGCAGAAAGCCTTGCTGGAACCGGGATCTGAAGTTCCGGAGGCAAAGGTGAGTCTGCTGAATACGATTCGGCGTGGCATCAACCGGCTGGGAGCGCGTTAATGACACTCCCATTCGATATGTTTCAGCAATCCTTAATTGGCGGTCGCAAGACCAACCAAGACCGCGTTGGCTACGCCTACGCCAATGAGACCGTGTTAATGGTCGTGGCGGATGGGATGGGCGGGCACTTAAATGGCGAGATCGCCGCCGAAAT
>JANNMV010000066.1:0-7459 GCA_031398205.1 Pseudomonadota bacterium
TTTTTTCCGCTATGACTTTGACTTTTAGTTCGTGTTCGCGCCAGCCCACCTTGAGTTCGGCCATGCCAAGCTTGAAGGCCGGTTTGCCGAGATCGACCAACGCCGTCGGCTGTACCTCACCGACGCGTCCGCGTACCGCCAGCACCGACACAAACACGTTCGGCGCGTAGCCGCCGTTGAGCGGCAACTTGATCACCGGCGCCTTGCCGGACAATTCCGTGACGAAACTTTCCAACACGCCTTCGCGCTCGACGGTAACCAGCGCCGTCGCGGCGCGGAACGGCATGCGCGCTTGCAGCACGGCGGTCTCGCCGGGTTCGTAATGCTTTTTCTCGGGGAGCAAATCCATGCGATCGTCGTTCGCCTGGGTGAACCACCAATCTTCGGAACCCGCGACCCATACATCGCTGTGGGTGTAGCTCGGGTTACCGGCAGGGTCTTTTGCTTGCGCGCGCAAAATGATATTGCCGGAAATCGGCGATTTGGTTGCGCAGATTAACAGGCCCTTCGCATCGGTATTTCCTTGGCATGCGGCGCCAATGGCTTTCACTTCGTTGACGTTTTCATAGGCGTAAAATCCGCCGACCAAGCGCTTGCGATGGGAGTAGGTTTTGCGCTGTAACAAATCGACTTTTATCGCCACCCCTTTGATCGGGTTGCCCTCTAAATCAAGTGCCAGCGCGTAGAATTTCAGCTTGTCTTTGCTAATCGCCCAGCCGTCGGGCTTCAAGCCGATCAGCAGCTTCGATGGCCACAACGGAATGCGCGTGGATACGGCGGAGACTTCGCCGTTGGAATCGCGATATTCCATTTCCGTCAGAATGTCTTTCGCGGTTTCAACCTTGGGTAATTTGTCTATTGTCGTGCGCGCCGCGCCTTGCGCGTCCAACACCAGATTATTACTGGCGAGTGGCTGGCTGGTGTCACTTGGCGCGGCAAGGTCGCTTTGCGGCGCATCCTCTAGAACATCGCTATTGCCTTCTTTTTCGACGCCTTCCTTTACATTGCCGGCGCCAATTCGATAGTCGCCGTAATCGGAAAAATAAATCGACTTCGGCTGCAAGATGCTGTTGAGTCTGACCTTCGCGCCGGCCGCGCCGCCCCCGGCAAGATAGTTCAACTGCAAATCGATCTCGGCCTTGCTCGCGTTCACCAGCGGCGTCGCAAGCGGCTTGATAATGGCGCGCATGGTGGGCACACGAAATGCTTCGACTTTGAACTGACCGGCGTACAGGCCGTCGATCGTTAAATGATAGTCGCCTTGTTTGGTGTCCCGCGGAATCGTCCAGGTGGATTCGGCGATGCCTTGTTTATCCCATTGGACCGGCAGCACATATTTTTGTTGCGTGTCGGCGTGCGTAATAGATAGCGTGGCTTGCGCCGCACCGGATTGCGGAACAGCAAAGCCCTGCAGAACGCGTTCGCGACGCAAGTGCTTCATGTGTACGGTTTCGCCGGCGCGCAGCAAGGTTCGCGCGAAGATCGTGTGCAGCGCATCTTGCGGCGGGCTGAAGTCGGTGTTGACGTTAAAGCGCCAGGCCGCGATGCCCTCATTCCAATCGCTTTGCGTGAATGACAGATCGTTCGCGGTGCGAGCGAACACGACCAAAATGCGGCTGAGATGTGCGCACGAAGCCAGCGCTTCATCGCGTGGCAGAGGCTGGTCGATGCGGGCGATGCCGTCCTTATCGGTCTTACCTTGCCAGCGTTGCTGGCCGTTACAGTCGCGCACGCTAATGTCGGCATTGGCAATCGGCTTGGCGCGATCCAGGCTCGTTACCCACACCAGCGATGACGCCACACCCCATTTAAAATGCACCGCGAGATTGGTGACCAGCGCCGCGCTGCGGACATAGTAGGGACGTTTCTTCGCTAATAGCGCCTGGCCCAATCGCGGGCTGGCGATTTCCACCACATGCAAGCCCGGCTGCTTGAGGGGAATCCCGATGACCTCGAATTGTTTTTTGCCGCCCGGCTTGGGCAGTGCAATGGCTTGGGTTTTATCGTCGCCGGAGAAAAAGGATTTCTCGGGCTCGTATTCCCGGCTGCGCAGCCGAGTCAGTAACGAAATTATTCGCTCTTCCGCGCCGCTGCCGCCGACGTGTAACGTCTTTCCGGGAATGGCCTCGACGTGGGTAAGCTTCATTGAAATACGGTCTTCAATATTGCGCACCGTCACCGGCATGGCCGGATCGGCATTCAACTCAATCACGCCGAAGCTGGCGGGAAATTTTACCAGCGGCGGGTTTTCATCGGTCTTGACGGTCAGCGGAAAACGCTCGCGATTCGCCAGCTCGCGGCCGCCATCGTCTTTGATGCCGGTGGGAATCTCCAGCTTGAATTGCATTTTTTCTGGGAAGGGTCCGGTAAAGATGACGGCGTTTAACCATTCCTCGGGTTCGCCTTCCTGTGGCTTAAGCGCCGGCGTATAGCGCTTGCCGTCTGCGCCAACGAGCACGATTTTCTTGGCGTCGGCAATCGGGATCGGTGCGCTGAAATATAACGACATGGGCAGCAGCGGGATGCAATCGCTGTTTAGATTTACTCGTTCGCAGTTCAAGCGCGCGTTGAAGGCGCCGCGCGTTTCATAGGCCAGCGCTTGGTTTTCGCGTGTGGCGATGCCGCTGACACTGGCCACCCCTTTGCCCCAGATCAAGCGCGCGGCTTTCGAGTTAGGCAAGCCGCGCTTGCATTGCAATGCGACTACGCTGGTGTCGGGTGCGCCGATTTGTTTCAAGAAAAGCTGACGCGGGCTTGGTTTGTCCTTGGTTGTCGGCGCATTGAAGTCCTGCCCGGGAAATAAGCGTCCAAACTGTTCGCTGAGGAAATAGCGATTTTCACGCAGCAACAAATCGCGATCGGCGTTCGACAATATCTTCACACCGACTTTTTCGTTGACGCCGTCGATATCGCAGTAAACATTTTTCTCGATGGATTCGCGCGTCGCCGCCGCGTCCAGCGCGAGGAGAAATGTTTGGTCTTCGCCGATCGTCGATCCTTCATACGGTTCGCTCTGGACAATGGCCGGGCCACCGGTGCTGAATGAATACTCTGCGACCCCGGTGATCGCTTCGCCCGTTAACGTCTTGAGGCCCGCGTTCAAACTAAAATCGCAGCGCACGCCGGCCGGGAGATCCTGATCGAAGTCGTATACCCAGTTGCGCGTATCGGCCCACCGGCCAGTGCCTTTGATCCTATCGGCCGGGTTGCAAGCGATGGTGAAAGGCGCCAGTTCGCGGGGATCACCGAACGAAACGATGGCAGAAGAAAAGCGCGCGGTGACTTGGCGCACACCTTTAACTTCGCCATTCGGCGAGAACGACTCGATGGTCGCGGCTTGCGTGATCGCGCTGCCAGAACACAGCATCACGACGAAATAGCACCACGGCGGCAGGAATCGCATCATTAGATTTTTCACCTAAGCAGGAAATCCGACGATAGCCGCTCCGGAGCGAATCGTCAACGCGCCCAAGCCATTCGCGTGCGCCGCAGAATCTGGTATGGTTAGCCATCCAAGAAATCGACTGCAACAATGGCCAACGCTCTTCCGTCGGAAGCACGACGTTTCGCCAAGCCCGAGGCCGGCTTGCGGCGCGAGCTTTTACAACGCTGCTGTTTTCGGTCGACTATTTGGCGCGCCTGTATTGCCGCCTGGCGAGGGTGCGAAGGTTTTTCATTTCATTGGCGTTGCGACTATCATGGTGCGCATTCCATTAAGGTTTTGCGAGTAGAAAATGAGCTCCCACAATTTCGCTTTTTTGACCAAGGCTAGTTTTCTCGGTGTAAAGGAAAACCAATCGGCCTGCGCCTACGCCGTCGCGGGCATCGCCTATGATGGCGCGACTACCAATCGCCCCGGCGCGCGCTTCGGCCCCCACGCCATTCGGCGCGCCAGCCATATGTTGTGCGACGGCGTTCATCCGCTGTGGAATTGCTCGCCTGTTTCCAAATTGACGGACATGGGTGATTTGGCTTTACCGAACACCAGCCTCACGGCGATGCGCGAAAAATTGCAGCCGCTGGCGCTGGATTTGATCGGCAAACACCACATGTGCTGGCTCGGCGGCGATCACTCCGTCACCTTGCCGCTGTTACGCGCTTACCGAGAACATTTTGGTCGGCCATTGGCGTTGATTCACTTCGATGCCCACTGCGACACCTGGCGCAATCATTTCGGCGAACCCTCCGGCCACGGCACCTGGACCTACGAAGCACTGCAAGAGGGTTTGGTGATTCCCGAAGCAACGATTCAAATCGGCATTCGTTCCTCCGGCAGACGCGAAGCGCGCGAATACGTCAAGACTTGCGGTGGCGAAATTTACACTTCTCACGCTTTGCGTGGCCTGGAGAACCGCACCCAGCTTGCCTCGCAGCTCGATGCTATTCGTGACCGGATCACCGCAGCAGGTTCGCCGCCGACTTATTTAACGCTCGATATCGATTGCCTCGACCCCGCATTCGCGCCCGGCACCGGCACGCCGGAACCGGCGGGAATGACCACGTCGCAAGTCGCGACCTTCCTGGAAGAATTGAGTGACCTTCCGTTCGTCGGCATGGATTGCGTCGAGGTTGCGCCGGCTTACGATCATGCCGAACTCACCAGTAACGCGGCGGCGTTTTTTGTTTGGACTTATTTGTGTGGGCAGATGGCTCGACGCCAAAAATGAATCCGCAAGTTTATCAAATTGTGGCCCAAGGCCAGCCCCTCATTCCCGCGAAAGCGGGAATCCATGTTGACGTTAAACGGCCAAATGGATTTCCGCTTTCGCGGGAATGACAAAGGGGGAGAGGATTGCTAACCTTGCCCTTCACCCAAACCGACCAACTGACCGGCAACAACTATTACGCGGCAACGGCACCGCGTGTCGAAGTATTTCCAACGCTTGAAGAGGATATCGAAGCCGACGTTTGCGTAGTCGGTGGTGGCCTCACCGGCCTGTCCGCCGCGCTGGAATCGGCGCGGCGCGGGTATGCCGTCGTGTTGCTGGAAAGCCGCGAAGTCGCCTGGGCGGCATCGGGGCGCAACGGTGGTCAAGTGATTGTCGGCTTCGGTTGTGACAACCGCACGATCGAAAAATACGTCGGCCCGCAAGACGCAAAACGCGCCTGGGATATTTCCGTTGAAGGCGCAAAGCTAATCTACGATCGCATGGCGCAGCATCGCATCGAGTGCGATTTCACGCCCGGTTGGTTGCTCCTCGCGGCGCGAAAATCCCACGTCGCGCACTTGCGCGAATGGCACGAAGAGTTGAGTGAGATATACGATTACGGCGCGTGCATTGAGTACATCCCGTCGTCGCAGATCCCGCAATGGACAGCGAGCAAGCAGTATCACGCCGGCGTTTACGATCGCTTTTCCGGTCATATTCATCCGCTCAAATATGCGCTGGGTTTGACGAAAGCGTGCGCTGCCGCCGGCGTCAAAATCTTCGAGAACAGCCATGTTACGTCGTTGCAGCAAGGCGTGCGGCCGCAGGTTCGCAGCGCGAAAGGTAACGTCCGGTGCCGTTTCGTGGTGCTGGCGACCAACGTCTTCACCGGCGATCTCGCGCCAAAACTGGACGCGCGCATCATGCCCGTCGGCGGCACGGTGTTCGCGACCGAGCGACTTGATCCGACGCTGGCGGGGAGTTTGATCCAACATCGCGCCGCCGTGTGCGACAGCAATTTTCTGCTCGACTATTACCGCGTTACGCCGGACAACCGCATGCTGTGGGGCGGGCGTTCCACCTATTCGAAACACGACAGCCGCGGCCGCGTCGAATCGCTACGCCAGAAAATGGTCAGCCTCTATCCGCGACTCAAAGACGCAAAAGTCGAATACAGTTGGGGCGGCATGATCGACATTTCCCTCAATCGCGCGCCGGATTTCAATCGCCTCGACGAAAATATCTATTACTTGCAAGGTTTCAGCGGCCACGGTCTAGCGCTTTCCGGTATGGCCGGCAAGCTCGCCGCGGAAGCCATTGCCGGACAAGCGGAACGCTTCGATGTATTTACGCGCATTCAACATCGCCGCTTTCCGGGCGGACGATTGTTGCGCACGCCGGGGTTGGTGCTGGGGACTTTGTATTATCGGTTGCGTGATGCACTGGGTTGAATCGTTGCGAATCGCATGGGGCGGGTAACCATTTACTTGCAAGACCAGATAGCCGAACGCGCACGGGCTGCGGCACGATCGCCGGAGGGGGTATGCGTGAGTTGGCGGGTGCGTGGAGCGATTTGCCATCGACAATCAGCGCTTCCCTCGTTCCGCTATCAAGCGATTGATGTCCGCAATCAATCGTTGATCGGATTCGACGCCAAAGTGATGTTTACGCAAACGCCCGGCAGCGTCGATCAGCAGTGTGGTGGGAGTGCCCTGTGTGTTATAGGCACGCATGGTTTGCGGAATCGGATCGCCAGTTCCCGGCATGTCCACGCCGACCGGAAACGGCACGCGAAACTCATGCAAATAGACCGCGAGTGCGGCCGGCGTCATCACGTCGTGGTGCTCAAACACGGTGTGAAGCCCAAGCACCCTGACCTCGCTATCCCGCTCACTTTGCCGATAGTGTTGCCACATGCGCACCGCTTGCGGCGTGGCGTGCTGGACGCAAGCGGGGCAGAGCATCTGGAACGTGTGAATCAGCACAACCTTGCCGCGCAATTCCTCCAGCGTGATTGCCTGGTGGCTATTTAACCATTGCGAAACGCGCAGCGGCGGTGCTGCAGGGAATTCAGCGTTATCGTTCAAGGCCGAGTTTTGCTGAAGACGAAACCTGCGTCCTTTTGCGCGATGTGGCACTGATGACATGCGCTCGACGCATTGCCGCCCACCGCGCGATCCGTCGTGCTGTCGGCTTTGAATCCTTCGTAGCCCCAGCCGCCGGTCGATGCGTATTTTTTTGCATCGCGATGCATGACGCCGACCACTTTGCGCGATCCTTCGGTGACCGTATTGTCACCCGCCTTGGCTTCGAGCAAATCAAACACCATCACCGCGCCGTCGGGCCACGTGCCGGTTTTGTATCCCTGCAACGCCGCCTTGTTTGCATAAATATGATGAATGCCGCCAAATGCGTCGTACAGACCGTGGCCGGGATTGATGACCATCGATTTAACGTGGCGCCAATCGCGGTAGCCCGTCGGATACGGAACGGGTGGTTCATCCGCGGCGCTAACCAAGCCGGTTACTGCGGCGACAGATATCGCTAGGCTAACGAGAATTTTTCGCATGTTACACTCCTTTTCGAATAAGATTTGGGTGAGAATACAAGCGTCAATCTACGGTTACGCACCAGTAAGAACAAGCGGGCACAAACTCGTGGGGTAGGCACTTTTTGGTGCATTTTATTGATCACAAACGGAATAAATATTTTCAAACAGTGGACAATCCAAGCGCTCATCAGATGGTTGAAAGCATCATCGGCTGCAAATGGTCTCTAACGGTGTTGAGCCTGGTGCGAAAAGGCGTGTG
>JANNMV010000084.1:0-1825 GCA_031398205.1 Pseudomonadota bacterium
GGTTTTTATTTTCCGGAACTGCGCGTTTGCGCAGTTCCATGCCAAACAATGTCGCGATCCAATCTTCGGCCTCGTCGACGCCGTGTTTTTTCAGGCTGGAGAAAAGCTGCGCGCTGGACTGTGGAAAATCCGTTGCTAACGTCGCTCGCACTTTGCTCAATGTCGCGGCCGCTTCATTTTTCGTCAGCTTATCAGACTTGGTGAGCAACACGCGGATGGGCTTTTCGCGCGGGCTAAACCAGCCGAGCATGCGCTGATCCAGATCCGTCAGCGGATGACGGCTATCCATCATAATCACCAAGCCCATCAAGCTCACGCGCGTGGCCAGGTAAGCAGAAAGCAAATCGCCCCAATGAGCTTTGAGTTCCAGCGGCACGCCGGCGTAACCGTAGCCCGGCAGGTCGACGAAATAACGCTGGTTCGCCATGCCGAAATAATTGATCATTTGCGTGCGCCCCGGCGTTTTGCTGACGAACGCGAGCTTGTTTTGGTTGGTGATGGAATTAATCGCGCTGGATTTCCCGGCGTTGGAACGGCCGGCGAAGGCTAACTCCATGCCTTCGTCCGGTGGTAACTCCACCAAGTTATACGCAGAGCGGTAATAGGTCAGCGAATTAAACAGAGACATCGGTAAATCGCGCGGTGGCGAGCCGAAAGGGAACTCGTGTAAAATCCGGCGTTCTATTGGCAGGGTATAAGCACAAGGAACAATTCATGAGCAAACAGTGGGCGATGGTGGTCGGATTCGGATTAACGTTGGCGGCAGTATCGCTATTCGCGGAAGAGCACGCGAAGGCCAAAGCCGATCTCGCCAAGGGCCAAGCGGCGGCGGTCACCTGCGCCGCGTGCCATGGCGGGGATGGCAACAGCGCCATCGCCATCAATCCCAGCTTAGCCGGACAGCATCCCGAGTATATCACCATGCAATTGTTGAACTTTAAGTCTGGCGAGCGCAACAACGCGATCATGAAGAGCATGGTCGCGGTTTTAGCCACCGATGAGGACAAGAAAAACGTCGCCGCCTATTTTGCCGCTCAGAAGCCGCGCCCCGGCATCGCGCGCGATCAAGCGCTGGTCGACGCCGGGCAAAAAATCTATCGCGGCGGCGACATCGAATCGGGCATTCCCGCCTGCGCCGGCTGTCACAGCCCAAGCGGGGCGGGCATTCCGGCCCAGTATCCACGCCTGGCGGGGCAGATGAAGGAATACACATATGCCCAGCTCAGAGCCTTCAAAGCGGGCGAGCGCGCCAACGACAACGCCGCGATGATGCGCACCATCGCCGGTCGGTTGAGCGAAAAACAGATGGAAGCGTTAGCCGAATACGTCTCCGGACTTCAATAAAGCGCTAACGTTTCTGCAACACGTCTTTCAGCGCGGCGCGCGCCTGCCGCAAACTCGCTTCCGTCGTCGGCCAATCAATACAACCGTCGGTGACGGAAACACCATAACGCAACAACGATAAATCCGCGGGAATCGCCTGATTCCCCGCGTGGATATTGCTTTCCAGCATCACGCCAATAATCGATTTATTGCCGCCGACGATTTGTTTCACCGCATCGTCGAACACTTCCGGTTGCCGCGCGGGATCTTTGCTCGAATTCGCGTGACTGCAATCGATGACGATGTTGCTCGGCAGTTTTTGTTTGGCCAACGCCGCTTCCGCCAGCGCAATCGATTCTTTATCGTAATTGGGTTTCGCGCCACCACGTAAAATCACGTGGCCATAGGCATTGCCCTTGGTGCGTACAACGGCAATCTGCCCATTCTGATTTACGCCCAGAAAACTGTGCGGCTGTTGCGCCGAAAGCATGGCGTTAATCGC
>JANNMV010000094.1:0-6402 GCA_031398205.1 Pseudomonadota bacterium
AGTCTAGTACTGGATCTGGGTTCGTCATTCGTCTGGATTACGCGACATCGCGCCATTGATGCGTCGAGCCATTTCCACCATGCGCGCTTCGTCTAGGCGCTGGAACTTGGCATGCGAGCCACGGGTCACGCCCGGTAATACGGTTGGCATTGCGGCACGCAACATCGCATCCAACTTGCGTCCGCGTCGATACGCAGCCACGGGATCGAGCTCGATTTCACTGCGGTTTTGTTCACCAATAATGCGCATAGAAGTAGTGTAGCGCACTGCTTAACGAACCGGTAGCGCCATGGCCGGCGTTTCAGTCATCATCCATAACTGTCATGCTTGAAAGATTACCCGGTTCATGGGACGAATGCAGTTTTAGCGATGCCAAAACCGCCAGCGCGTAATGTTGGCGCCTGCCGCACCCACCTTGCCGGTTGGCAGGGCATGGCCTACGCGGCAATAACGACGCGCTTCTCCGGCCTATCGACAAATCGCACTAAGCATTTTGGTTGCGCGCCATAACTGGCACTACAATAGCGTCATTTACCATGGCAGCGACAATGAAACCCCATGAAAACTCAATTGATTGCTCGCGGCGGCAGTGCTTGCGCATCCTCGGCGCCGGTGTTGCGGCAATGACCCTACCCATTTCCGCACCCGCCAATGCGGCGAATAGCATCGTGCGAAAAATTCCCAAGAGCGGCGAGCTTTTGCCGGTGATCGGCCTCGGCACCTACGACGCCTTCGATATCGGCAGCGCGGCCAGTGATCGCGATGCGGCGAAAGAAGTGCTCAAACGCTTCGTCGAACTCGGCGGCGCCATTGTCGACAGCTCGCCGATGTATGGTCGCGCGGAAAGTGTGATCGGCGATTTGTCGACAGAACTCAACGTGAATAGCAAGCTGTGGATCGCGACCAAGGTTTGGACCAGCGGTCGCGAATCGGGCATCGCTCAGATGAACGACTCGCTACGCAAAATGCGCCGCGAAAAAATCGAGCTCATGCAGGTTCACAACCTGCAAGATGCCAAAACCCATCTCACCACGCTGCGCGATTGGAAAAAATCGGGCAAGATCAAATATCTCGGCGTGACTCACTATCACGCCGGCGCTTACGACCTGCTGGAGCAAGCGATCAAATCCGGTGAGATGGATTTCGTGCAGCTCAACTATTCCATCGTCGAACGCGAAGCCGAGCAGCGCCTGCTCAAACTCGCGGCTGATGTCGGAACCGCCGTCATCGCCAATCGGCCCTATGCCAACGGCAGCGTGTTCAGTGCGGTGAAAGGCAAGCCGTTACCGGCTTGGGCGAGCGAAATCGATTGCACCAGTTGGGGGCAATTTTTTCTAAAATATATTCTCGGCCACCCGGCACTCACCTGCGTCATTCCCGCCACGCGCAATCCAAAACATCTCATCGATAACATGGGTGCGGGTCAGGGACGCCTACCCGACGAGGCGATGCGGCGAAAAATGGCAGCGTATTTCGCAGCGCTTTAGCGAGCCATAAATTTCGTGTCCGAACACATTCTCTTCCTCACCGGCAAGCTCGCGGAAAAAAGTCTGCATCGCGTTATTGAAAGCATTCAGCCGCCGCCGTTTAGCTACGACGTGCTCAACATCGGCATCAATGTCGCGGGGTTAATGACGGCCGATCTCATCCGGCGCCGCGTGACCGACACCGGGAAGGCCGCGCGGATCATTGTTCCTGGCCGTTGCCGTGGTGACCTGCAGGCGCTGACCCAGCACTACGGCGTTGCCGTCGAGCGCGGGCCGGAAGAAATGAAAGATATGCCGGAATTCTTCGGTAAGAAAAAACAACGCCGCGATTTGTCCCGCTACGACGTCAATATTTTTGCTGAGATTGTCGATGCGACCGAACTGGATGTTCCGACTATTTTGCAGCGTGCCGCGCGCTACCAACGCGATGGCGCCGACGTCATCGATCTGGGCTGTTTGCCTGACACGCCATTCCCACATTTGGAACATGCCATTCAGGCGCTCAAACTTGCCGGCCATCAAGTCAGCGTCGATTCCGTCGATGCGCAGGAATTATTGCGCGCCGGCAAGGCCGGCGCGGATTATCTGCTGAGCTTGAAAGAAGAAACCCTGTGGATCGCGGATGAAGTGGATTCCGTTCCCATCTTGATTCCGAATCAGCCCGCCGATCTCGAATCGCTGTACCGCGCGATGGATTCGTTGACAAAGAAAAACAAACGCTTTATCGCCGACGCCATACTTGATCCAATCCATTTTGGTTTCACGCAATCCATTGTGCGCTATCACGCGCTGCGTGAACGCTGTCCGCAGGCCGAAATTATGATGGGCGTGGGCAATCTCACTGAATTAACCGAAGCCGATACCAGCGGCATAAATGCGCTGTTAATGGGCATTATTTCCGAGCTGCGTATCGGCTCGATACTCACCACGCAAGTCAGCCCGCACGCGCGTCGCGCGGTGCGCGAGGCCGACGCTGCGCGGCGCATCATGTTCGCTGCGCGCGAGGACATGAGCTTGCCGAAAGATTACTCCGGCGCGCTGTTGACCACCCATGAGCGCAAGCCGTTTCCCGATACAGAAAGCGAAATTCGCGATATCGCCGCGGCGATTAAAGATCCGAGCTTTCGCGTGCAAGTCAGTGCGAATGGCATTCACGTTTACAATCGCGATGGCTTTCATTCGGCAGACGATCCCTTTGCGCTGTTTCCCGCACTCAAGTTAGAGCACGATGGCAGCCACGCGTTTTACCTCGGCGTTGAATTAGCGCGTGCACAAATTGCCTTGCAGCTAGGTAAGCGCTACACGCAAGATCAGGAATTGAGTTGGGGTGTGGCGACCGATAAAAAACAAGAAGATCAGTCCGCCTACCACGCCATGGGCACGACGCTACAAGCAAAAAAGAAATCGACAAACTACGAATGATTTTTGAAACTATTATCACGACGCAATCAGCCGAAGGCCGCGTTCACATCGCCCCCATGGGCATCCGCGAGGAAAACGGCTGGGTGATTCTGGCGCCGTTCAAGCCCTCGACGACGCTGGATAACGTGATCGCCAGCGGTTGCGCGGTACAAAACTTTTGCGACGACGTGCGCGTGTTCGCCGGCTGCGTCAGCGGCGCGAAACGCGATTGGCCGACCATCGCGGCAACCGCGGTCGCAAGCGTGCGCCTGCGCGATAGCTTGGGTCACAGCGAACTCAAACTCGAGCACGTTGACGAAGACCCGCAGCGGCCGAAGCTATATTGCAAACGCGTTCACAACGAATCCCACGGCGCGTTTCGCGGCTTCAATCGTGCGCAGGCCGCGGTAATTGAAGGCGCCGTTCTGATCAGCCGGTTACCTATGTTGCCGGCGGAAAAAATCGCAAGCGAGTGGGATTACCTGACCATTGCAATCGAGAAAACCGCCGGCCCGATCGAACTGGAAGCGTGGCGCTGGCTGCAAGAAAAATTGACTGAACATCGCCAGGCGACGACGCCATGACGCAGATGCTCGCCAGTGTCACCTCGGTCGAAGAGGCGCTGCTCGCGCTAGAGTTGGGGGCGGATATCATCGATCTAAAAAATCCCCATGACGGTGCGCTCGGCGCATTGCCGCTTGCGACGCTTGCCAGTATCGTGATTGCGATCGACGGCCGTCGCACGGTCAGCGCGACCATTGGCGATGCACCCGACGACGCGGCGCGCATTGCGCAAAAAGTAGTCGCGACGGCATCCACCGGTGTCGATATCGTAAAAATCGGCATCGCCACGAGCCGCTTGGCCCTGGCCCTAGGCCACCCGGTAGGCCAGCCCCCCCAGCTTGCCTTCTGGCAAGGCAAGGCCGACCTGGCTGGCCCTAGGCCGGCCACGGGTGGAGAACCAGAACCCGCGTCCGCGCGCCTGGTGGCCGTGCTATTCGCGGACCAAGCCTTTGATCTGGCGTGGATCGACGCGCTTGCTGAACGTGGTTTTTACGGGGTAATGCTCGACACCGCTGACAAACACGCCGGCGGTCTGCGCAGCCATCGTGACGATGCGCAACTTCGCAACTTCGTTCGGCGCGCGCATTCAAAACATTTAATGTGTGGACTTGCGGGATCGTTGCGCCTCGACGACATAGCGCCGTTGCTGGCGCTGTCGCCGGACTATCTCGGCTTTCGCGGCGCCTTGTGCCGCAATACATTGCGCACCGATCAACTCGATGCCGATGCGTTTCGCGCGGTTCGAGCTCGCATTTTTGAATTGGACGCCACATCTGAACCGTTCGCTTCCAGCGTAGCGTGATGAGTACCACCCATCTGGCGTTCGGTCGGTTTGAAATGGAAATCGACAGGATCAGATTCAATACTGTTCACTTAGCTAATTTAATCCGTTCTGGCTGAGCCCTGAGCTTGTCGAACGGTCGAAGCCTCGCCGCATAGCTAGGCCCTTCGACAAGCTCAGGGCGAATGGGTCTGAAGTGAATAGTGTTGGAATCAGATTAGATTGTCGTCCGGCGTACATGGCCGCATCAGCGCGTTTGAGCAAGACGCGGGTGCCGTTAGAACTCGAACTTATTCAGAGCTTCCCTAGTTGAGCAAGCGATTCTTTTGTTTCAGTTCTGCGATTGTCGCACGAATGCGGTCGTCTTCCGCGGCATCGACATCGATTTTCACCAACTGCTCGAAATCCGCCAAGGCCGCGCGGTAGCAAAACAGTTGGTGATACATCGTGGCGCGATCGCGCAGCTCACTCGCGTCTTGGGGATTCAGGCACAAGATGAGGTTGGCGGTTGCGATGGCTTTTTCCAGTTCGCCGGCATTGCTGTAGATCGCTTTAAGATTTCGCGCCAGCCGGAGCAGAATTTCGTGCGGCGTGGCGGCGCGCAACAGGGCGCTGAGCGGCATGTCGAGGCTATCCAAGCCGCCGCCGGATTGCCGCAAGCGCTCACGCAGATCCGCCTCGGAAAGGCTGATGCCTTGGTTGAAGGGGTCGAGCACGATCACGCCTTGATCGGTCACGTACTTCGCCAAGAAATGGCCGGGAAATGACACGCCTTGCAGGGTCACGCCGACGCGGCGGCCGATTTCCATGTATAGAATCGACAGCGTGATGGGAATGCCGATGCGGCGATCGATGACATCGTTCAAAAAACTATTGCGTGGATCGTAGAAGTTGTCGCGATTACCGGCGTAGCCCAATTCGCGAAACAAGTAGTGATTGAGCATGCTGATCACGTGGGGTTTACCGGCATCGGCGGGCAGACGCAAGCGCAAGCGCTCGGCAATCTGATCGAGTTGCCGCAAATACCCGGGAACGTCGAGACTGGGATATTCGTGCCGCGCAACAATCAATGCACACTCGGCGATATTAAACGACGAATCTGGCGTACGCATGAGTTTCGAAAGTTGTTGGTCGAGCGAAATCATCACCTAAATCATATGCTTTTCGTTCACGCTGTCAATCGCTCGACAATGAAATGCGCACCTTATAAATAAAATTCCCGCGGGTCGATTCCATAGGCGCCGGTGGGCAGATCACGCCGGATCTGGAAAGGGGTTTTGTCGTCACTCATGGGATCGTTAATCAGATCCAAGGTCGCCGGGTACGGATAGGCCTTCTTGGTTGGGTCGAGCAACAGCATGACCTTGGGTTTCAGACGGCGAACCTTATTCTGTCCGATAACGACGGCGACGTCACCGGTGTTAAGTTCCACCAGGCTGCCGACGGGAAAGATGCCGATGCACTGGATAAATTGTTCAGTCAGCGCCTCATGGAATGAGGTGCCTTTCCAGCGATTGAGTTGTTGCAATGCTTGGTGCGTCGAAATCGCCTCGGCGTAAGGGCGGTGACTGACCAATGCTTCAAACGAATCGACGATGCCCGACATGCTGGCGATAGGATAGATTTGATCACCCTTGAGGCGCTGCGGATAGCCGCTACCGTCCAACCGTTCGTGGTGTTGCGATACCACCATCAGCACTTCGCTGGGGATGTCGCTGGTCTCTTTCAGGATGTCGATGCTATGGTTAACGTGAATCTTGACCTCTTCATATTCGTCCGCGGTCAGTTTTCCGGAGCGCGCCAGAATCTCTTCCCGAATGCGGAGTTTTCCGATGTCTTGCATCAGCCCGGCGATGCCGAGGATGCGCAATTTATCCTTTGGGTAGCCGAGGTGGCGGCCGAATGCGAGAAGATAAATAGCAACGTCGATGCCGTGATCGTAGGTGTAAGAATCGCGGCTTTTTAGTTTGGTGAGCCACAGCAGCGCATCGGGATTGTTGCCGACGCTGTCGACCATGGCGTCGACCACTTCGTTGACTTTATCCAGATCGATGTGGTGGTCGCGCCGCAGATCTTCAACGACATCGCGGATCATTTCGCGGGAGCGCAGATGGATTCCCTTTGCCTCGGTCAGTTCGGCTTCCTGCACCACTTTGTTTTCGCTAATGC
>JANNMV010000153.1:0-6385 GCA_031398205.1 Pseudomonadota bacterium
GGCTATGGATTTCTTTCCGAAAACGCCGAGTTCGCGCGAGCATGCAAAGCCGCCAACATCGCATTCATCGGACCGACGGCCGACGCCATCGACGCCATGGGCTCAAAAAGCGCGGCGAAAGCGCTGATGGAAAAAGCCGGCGTGCCGGTCGTGCCGGGTTACCACGGTGACCAACAAGAGCCGAACTTTCTCGCAAATGAAGCGAAACGCATCGGCTATCCGGTATTGATCAAAGCCATCGCCGGTGGCGGCGGCAAAGGCATGCGCCTGGTGAACCGGCATGATGATTTCCTCACGCAACTTGAAGCGGCGAAACGTGAAGCGAAAAATTCCTTTGGCGACGACACGGTGCTGATCGAACGCTACGTTCAAGGCCCACACCACATCGAGTTTCAAGTTTTTGGCGACAGCCACGGCAACGTCGTTCATCTATTCGAACGCGAATGCTCGATCCAGCGCCGACATCAAAAAGTCTTGGAAGAAACGCCCTCGCCTTTCCTCGACGAAGCACTGCGCAAGCAAATGGGCGATGCCGCAGTAGCGGCGGCCCAAGCGATTAATTACACCAATGCCGGCACCATCGAATTCATCGTCGGCGAAGATCGCGAATTCTTTTTCATGGAAATGAATACGCGCCTGCAAGTCGAGCATCCGATCACGGAGATGACAACCGGATTGGATTTAGTGGAATGGCAACTGCGCATCGCCGCCGGCGAAGCATTGCCGCTGCGCCAAGATCAGATCACGCGCGAAGGCCACGCCATCGAAGTGCGCATCTGCGCAGAAAATCCCGCGAATCAATTTTTACCAGAAATTGGTCCGCTGCACCGCTTCACCTACCCGACCGATACGGAAGGCGTACGCGTCGACACCGGCGTGCTGGAAGGCGACGAAATCAGCATCTATTACGACTCCATGATCGCCAAGCTCGTTGCCTTCGGCCGTGATCGCCAACAAGCGCGGCAAAAGCTGATCGCGGCTTTAGCGCAAACTGCGGTGATCGGCGTCAAGACTAATATCGATTTCTTAGCGAAAGTGGTGTGGGAACCGGATTTTTCCATTGGAAAAATCGATACGCATTTCATCCCGCAGCACAGTGCCACGCTTTTCTCGACACCAAAAAAAGCCTCACACCGCGCGTTGATTTTCGCGGCGGTTCGCCAATTGCGCGCAAATGAAATCGCCGCACATACAAAGTCACAAGCCTCAAGTGATCCTCACTCGCCTTGGGGCATGGCGACCGGTTGGCGACTCAACGCCAAAGGCTCACGGTCGTTGCTGTTCGCCGATCCCTTGGCCAGCCTCACACGCGAGATCCGCGTACGGCAAAATGCCAACGGCTACGCCATCAAAGTTGATGACCAATCCTATGCTGTCTCAACCCAAAGCGCGACCAACAAGGAAATCAGATTGACGATTGATGGAACCACATCAAGCGCACTCGTGCTTCGCCACGATGATCATTACCTAGTCGACATTAGCGGCGAACGCCATGAATTCTTTTCGGTGCAACCCTTTGCGTTCGACCACGCGGAAGAATCCGCCAGCGGTCGCCTGACAGCGCTCATGCCCGGACGCATCGTAAAAGTCATGGTCGGCGTGGGTGATGCCGTCGCCAACGGTCAACCGCTACTCATCATGGAAGCCATGAAAATGGAACACACCATCCATTCCCCGCGCGAAGGAATAATCGAGAAAGTGTTTTACAAAGTCGACGATATCGTCGCGGCGGATGCGCCACTTTTTGCGTTCGAAGCGACTTAGAGTGGAAGAACGCACATACGGAAGCCCACACCAAGCTTGCCACCACGCGCTGGTGGACCACGACGACGCTGGCGCAGCACTTCACGGTCAGTGAGCAAGCCCACCACTTACCCCCGGCAGGGGTAACAATCAGGAACAGCCCGTGCTCATGGTATGGCTTGAATGGCTTTGCGCCGGGGTTGACGTTGCGAAGCGCGGTATCGGTCAGGGGCATTGGGGTAACACCGTTTCACAAACCGGGGTTACCCCTAAGAGTTACCCCAGGTAAATCGTGGCTGCTATTGGATTATGCTAGACCGCATTGGACACAAAAGGCAATAAAAAACCGGCAGTTACGCCGGTTCTTTGGATGTTGCTGGACTGCTTTGGATTGTCGATTGGTGGAGGTAAGCGGGATCGAACCGCTGACCTCTTGCATGCCATGCAAGCGCTCTCCCAGCTGAGCTATACCCCCACAAGGAACGTTGGATTATACGGGGCGCCTCATTGGGTGTAAAGCCGATGTCGGCGGGTGCCGCAGTCGATTACTTGGGATTTGTTCTTAAGTGTTCGGCCAAGGCATGCCGGAAACCCGCGTGTTTATTACCTCTTCGCCAATGCCACGCCAGAAAGCAAGCAGGGCGCGGCGGCTGGCTTGCCTATGCATATGCATAAGGCCCATCATAGCGCTCCGTGTAGAGGGTGTGGGTCGCGATGGTATTGCCGTTCCAAATGTGCAGCATCAATCCGGGTGGCTCCATGATGAACGCGACCGGTGATTCGGGCTTGAGATCGAAATCGATTTGGTGCGCCGTGCTTGGGCAAGTCAACGCCAAGGCGCCAGCAAATCTGGCCTGTATCGGCCGGTGCAGGTGTCCGCAAATGATGCGCTCGACTTGTGAATGTGGCCGGATGACGGCGGCGAAATCTTCCGCGTTACGAAAGCCACACGCATCCATATGCGCGATGCCGGTGGCGAATGGTGGATGGTGCATGAAAATCAAGGTGGGTCTGGCGGGCGCTTGCTGCAAAACCGTGCCTAGCCAAGCGCGGCGCTCGGCACACATCTCGCCGTCAGTCTTACGCGCGATCACCGTGTCCAATCCGATCAGCCTTACCGGATAGTCTTCGATGACGTAGTGCATAAAGCCTTGCGACGGCAAGTAGGCGTGATCGTTGAAGCTGCTACGCATGGCTGCGCGCTCGTCGTGATTGCCCGGAATCACGTAGATCGGCAAGGTCAGCGGCGCCAGCAAGCTGCGCAAAAACGCATACTCTTCGAGCGTGCCGCTCTCGACCAGATCACCGCTGATAATCAGCACATCCGGCGCGGGATCGAGGGCGCAAAGCTTTTCCACCGCTTTGATTAAATAGCGCCCCGTATCGACCCGTTGTTGCAGCGGACTGCCGGGAAGGGTAATGTGAAGATCGGTGATTTGTGCGATCAGCATGGCGCAATTTTACGCGCGCCGTGGCGTACAATCCAATCCTCTATCCGACTTCAATTCGATGTGAACGAAGCCAAGCAAAAACCGATTAAGGGTCGCGGTGCGTTGAGCCAACCGAAAGTGCGGTTCGACGCGTGGTCGCGCGAAGCGGACGGCGATCATCGCGACTACGCGCTGGAAAACGAGGCGCCCGCGCCATTCAAAACCGAGATTTTCGAGGATCCGGCGCGCTCCATCATCAGCTACAACGAATCGCCGGATATTCCGTTCGATCGCTCGATCAATCCATTCAAGGGTTGCGAGCATGGCTGCATTTATTGTTATGCGCGGCCGACCCACGCCTATCTTGGCCTGTCGCCCGGCTTGGATTTTGAGACGAAGCTTTTTTACAAGCGCGATGCAGCGGAATTGCTGGTAAAAGAATTGAGTAAGCCCGGTTACCAACCGGCGCTCATTTCGCTCGGCGCAAATACCGATCCGTATCAACCGATCGAGAAAAATCTCGGCGTCACGCGCTCGATCTTGCAGGTGCTGAGCGAATTTAACCATCCGGTTGCCATCGTCACCAAATCCGCGCTGGTCGAGCGCGACATCGATATTTTGAGCGCGATGGCCGAACGCAATTTGGTTCAGGTGTTACTGTCGATCGCCACCTTGGATCATGACATCTCGCGCCCGCTCGAGCCGCGCACCAGTGCACCGGCGCGGCGTATGGAGGCCGTGCGCAACTTGAGCGCGGGGGGTATTCCGGTTGGCGTCATCGTTGCGCCGGTGATCCCGGCGCTGACCGATCAAGATATCGAAGCGGTGCTCGACGCCGCCAAACAAAACGGCGCGGTTTCAGCAAGCTATGTGCTGATCCGCCTTCCGCTGGAAGTAAAATCCCTATTCGCCGACTGGCTCGAACAACATTTTCCGCAACGGGCCAGCCATGTGATGAGCCTGATTCGGCAAATGCGCGGCGGTAAGGACAACGACGCCCATTTCGGCAGCCGCATGCGAGGCGAAGGCGTGTTTGCGCATTTGTTACAGCAACGCTTTCGCAAAGCCTGCGCGCGCCTTGGACTCAATCGTGAACGCGTAACGTTAGACACCGCGCAATTTCGCGTACCCGCTCAAGCCAGCGCGCAACTGTCGCTGTTCTGATGGTCGATCGGCTCGCGCAAAGTCTCGGTCCCGGCACGGAACTCACGCTATTATTCCTGGTAAGTTTTCTTGCCGGCAGTATCGTCCCGGTCAGTTCGGAAGCGATTTTGTTCGGTGTCATTAAGCTCGACGCTACGCTTTTTTGGTCAGCACTCGCCAGCGCCACGGTCGGCAACACGCTAGGCGGAATGAGCTCCTACGCGCTCGGCCGCTTTCTGCCGAAAGGCAAATCGTTGCCGGCGCAAGCGCTGTTGCAACGCGTTAGGCGCTTCGGCAGCCCCATCCTCCTGCTCGCGTGGACGCCTTGGATCGGCGATCCATTGTGCGTCGCCGCCGGTTGGCTGCGGCTGAGTGCATGGCAAAGCTTAGTTTTCATGGCCATCGGAAAATTTGCGCGTTACTGGCTTGTCGCGATGGCGGCGCGTTAAGCACAACGATTTACTTTTAATGATGGGCTGGGAGCCGCATGGATGTTGGCTCCCAGCAGGGCATGCCTTGAGTGCCGCATCCGGATTGCCTCGTGGCAGTGGCGGTGTCATGGCGAGCCACCTGCATCGCAGCGCCTAACCACGTTATTTTTCAAGCATGTCATCCTGAAGTCGGTGAAGGATCTGCTTGTTGCGGTGGAGAAAGCGGATCCTTCACTGCGTTCAGGATGACGGTTATCAACGGTCGTTGCGAACAATATGATCGGGCAGCGCAACGACCCGGTGTGATGTAGATAGCTTTGCGTCCCACTCCTCGAAAAGCTAAAATGGGCGATCGTTCAAGCTCAATGTGGCTTATGTCTAAATCAGCGCCGTCATCACTGAACAATTTAACTGGTAACCGCTCTAATCCTCTCTAAGGAAATCAATAATGGCAAAAGCAATCCGTTTTCATCAAACCGGCGGCCCGGAAGTATTGAAATACGAAGATGTTGAAGTCGGCGCGCCCGGCCCCGGTCAAGCGCGAGTTAAGAACCTCGCCTGCGGCTTGAATTACATCGACACTTACCATCGTAGCGGCTTGTATCCCCTGCCCTTGCCCAGTGGTATCGGCTTGGAAGGGTCCGGCATTGTTGAGGCCGTGGCCTCCGATGTGGATTACCTGAAGGTCGGCGACCGCGTGGCCTATGCCGGCGGCCCACCGGGCGCCTATTCGGAGGTGCGTCTGATTCCCGCCGATCGGTTGGTAAAAATTCCTGCGGGTATCTCCGACCAGCAAGCGGCTGGCATGATGTTGAAAGGCTTGACGACGCAATATCTGCTGCGCCGCACTTACAACGTTAAAGCCGGTGATACGATCCTCGCCCATGCCGCTGCGGGCGGCGTCGGATTGATTCTGTGTCAATGGGCAAAGGCACTGGGCGCGACCGTCATCGGCACCGTCGGTTCCGACGAAAAAGCGGCGCTGGCCAAAGCGAATGGGTGCGATCATCCGATTGTGTACACGCGGGAAGACTTCGTCGCCCGGGTGAAAGAAATCACCGGCGGCAAGGGTGTGCCGGTAGTATATGACTCGGTCGGCAAGGACACGTTCATGAAGTCGCTGGATTGCCTATCGCCGCTCGGCCTGATGGTGATATTTGGCAACTCGTCGGGCAACGCGCCGGACCTCAACACCGGTTTGCTCGCGGCCAAGGGTTCGTTATACGTAACACGCCCAACGCTGATGACCTACATGGCGAAGCGCGACGACCTAGTGAAATCCGCCGACGATGTGTTCGGCATGGTCGGTTCGAGTAAAGTGAAAATCGATGTGCGCCAGACCTATGCCTTGAAGGACGCAACCAAAGCCCATCAGGACTTGGAAGCGCGCAAAACCACCGGCTCAACCATTCTTCTGCCGTAAGCGTTAAGAAAACCATGAAAAAACTCATCGCGCTGGTTTTATTTTGTTTCGCGTTTGCGGCGCTCGCGGAAGACACGCCGCCGGACTACGCACGCGAAAAGAAATGGGCCGACGAGATTGTGCCGAATGTCGTGGTTGGCGATCCGGTTTATCTGACCACGAAGTCCGGTATCAAATTTTTGAGTTTGCTGACCGAACCGAAAAATCCAAAAGCC
>JANNMV010000155.1:0-4340 GCA_031398205.1 Pseudomonadota bacterium
CCTATGCCGACATCGACGAGGTGAAGCAGCTTAGGGCGGTGTACGACTTTTATTTCCCGAATCCCAATGGTGTGCCATTGGTGTTGTCCGCCATCAGTTCCTTGATGGCCCAGACCGCCGAATTCGGCCCCCATGATTTCGAGCCGTTGAAAATCGTCGTGGTGACCCACGGGCCGGAATTGGTCGTATTCGCGAAGCGCAACTATGCAAAGTATAAGGAAACGGTGGATCGCGCCGCGAGCTTAGCGCAACAAGGGGTGAAATTTGAGATTTGTCGCGGTGCGGCGGCGGCATTGAATTTCGTGCCGGAGGATTTTCACGGCTTCGCCGTCGTGGTGCCCTCCGGCCCCTACGCGTTGACCTATTGGCAAATGAAGGGCTATGGCCTCATTCCGGGCGGCTTGACCGACCCGCAGCGCTACACGAATGCGTTTAACAAAAACGATGTCCCGCCGAAACCGAACGGGGAACGGGGAACGCACATCCACTGAGGGAAATTTAAAGACTCGGTCCGGTGTTAGCCGTTACGGCGGTTTGCCCAGCGTAAGCGAATGACGGTGATGGCTGCTCCGAGCAACAACACGCCGGACACTTGACCGATGCGCTCATCGGAATTGGCGAGGGCGAATACGCCGACGACGGTGTACATATAGGGTGAGACTTCGTACCAGATTGTTTCGAGATCCATTGTTATTCCTTATAGCCGCTGAGTACGGTATTTGTTGTTACATATTGATAGCACGCCAAAACGCCACGGGCAAGAAGAGTGTCATATTTCAGCCAACCCCCTTGCCACGAGGCAGTAGCGAAGCGGCTCTTGGCGCATGCCATGCCAAGACGGGGTGGCCTAGGGCCAGCCCAGCCGGGTGCGGCTTCTGGCGATGCCTAAAAAATACAACTAATAAATCTCGCTCGGAAATAATTCGCGCTACTTTCAAGGCAGGCTTCGCAGGCGCTAGCGTAAGCGCTATGCTTGTTACTTCATCCGAAATGAAGGTGCATGATGTCCACGCTATTCGATCTAAGCGGTAAAGTCGCGATTGTCACCGGTGGTAACGGCGGAATCGGTTTGGGCATGGCGACCGGTCTCGCAGAAGCGGGGGCGACCATCGTGATCGCGGCGCGCGACGCAGAGAAAAATGCAAAGGCCGTTGCCGCATTGCGAACGTTGGGAATAAAAGCCAGCTCGCGCACCCTGAATGTGACTGATGAGGCCGCATGTAAATTACTCATTCAGCACGTAAGTGCGCAGTACGGCCGCATCGATATTCTGATCAACAACGCCGGCATCAACATTCGCAAGCAGCCGCAGCAATACAGCCTCGATGAATGGAAGTCCGTCATCGACACCAACCTATCCAGCGCATTTATTTTAAGTCAGGCAGTTTATCCGGAATTATTGAAGAACGGCAGCGGAAAAATTATCAACATCGGTTCCATGACTTCGATATTCGGCGCGCCGTTCGCCGCGGCCTATAGCGCGAGCAAGGGCGGCATCGTGCAACTGACCAAGGCGTTGGCTTGTGCATGGGCGAAGGACAACATCCAAGTCAACGCCGTGCTACCGGGATGGATCGATACGGATCTAACCGTCCGCGCGCGCAAAGAGGTGGAGGGATTGCACGAGCGCGTGTTGATGCGCACACCGGCGGGGCGTTGGGGTAAGCCGGAAGATCATGCCGGTGTCGCGGTGTTTCTCGCGAGCACCGCGTCGGATTTTATTACGGGCGCCGCGATCCCAGTGGACGGCGGCTATTCCTCGATGGCCTAGGCGACGGCTTTTGGCGCGTAATCGTCCGCCACCATCGGCGCGATTCGGCCCAAGCCGTCAAACTGCAACGGCTCCAATTTGCCGAGAATCTCGAATTCGTTGGGCCGGTTCTTGGCATCGGCGTACAGCGCTTCGGAAATCTGAATGTGGCTCAAGTGCAAGGTGTCGGTGACGCGCACAATTTTCAGATCCTCGAACTTCACCCGCACCACGCTCTTAATGGCGAGCGCGATGGCATCGTGTTCGGTGTTCATAATGATCGGGATCGCCGCACCGTCCAGGTAAGTCGAGGTGATAACGTTGGCGTAGGTGAGGAAAATATCCATGTCCTTGTAAAGCTGCATGGTAATCACATCGGCGCCACCGAGGCCGGTCGCGTTGCCGTGGGTTTCGGGTGTGAGTCCCAACACGGCGATTTTCTTGATGTCCGGCTTCATGTTCCATTCCGTACCGCGACCATTGCGGCCGGTGATATTGGGATCCATGCCGGAGCCGGAAATATTTTTGCCGATGCGTTCCACGATCAACACGTCGATGTCGTCGAACTTAATACGCGGCATGAATTCCTTCGCTTTCGCCTGTAATAGCGCTTCGCGCTCAAACAATGTCTCGCCGGGAACTGCTTCGATGATCGCCGTTTCGTCATGGGGATTTTCCACCATCGCGATGCTGAACAGGAATTTGCTTTTGGCCATGATCATTTTTGCGGCTTCCGGCAACAAGGTACCGAAAACGTCCATGCCTTGGGTGTGTAAGCTGGTTGCGCCGATAATTTTTCCCATGCCGATGGCCATCATCTTGACGATGCCCGATTCGATCGCCGCACGGAAATTCGTATGCGGTTTGACGCGGCATACCAGCACGATGCCGTCGGCCTCGCTCGCGAGCTTGTCTTGGTAAATCGAAATGCCGCTCGGGTGCTTGCCGACTTCGATTACCTCCATTGAGGAGCGAATCTCGCAGCCGCAATACGCAGCGGTGATGCCGTAGCCTTCCAAGACTTCGCTTTGGGTTTCCGCCGTGCCGCCGCCGTGGCTGCCCATGGCCGGAAAGATAAAAGGCTTGGCGCCCAGGGCTTTTAAGTTATCGACTGTCGCTTTGGCCGCTTCGGCGATGTTGTTGATGCCGCGCGAGCCGCAACCTACCGCGATGCTCATGCCAGGCTTGATCTTGGCGCGGATCTCCGGGCGCTTGAATTCCTCGTTGATGGTCGCGGTGACGCTGGCCAGTTTTTCTGTTTTGAATTTCTGCCGAACTTCGACCATGCGCGGCAAGGGGAAATCCAATCCGCCTGCGATGTTGGTTTCGATTTTATTGCCGATCATGCTGGTCTCCTTAGTGCGTTCGCTGGAATCACAAATCACATATATCATGCGTGTCTTAGCCCACATTCTATCAAAATGATCACAGATAAACTGAATATTCATAACGCGCTCCGAAGCCTCGGCGTCGGGCTCGGTTTTGCCATTCTTTTCATTTTCAACGTCGGTACGAATCACGCAGCCGTCGTCGATATCCAAATCGAATCGCGCACGCCGGTATTGCAAGGTAAAGAATTCGGCAGCGTCGGCGCTTACGAAAAACTCGAAGGCATCGTGACCTTTGCGCTCGATCCGGCACATGCGGCAAACGCTAAGATCGTCGATCTCAATAAAGCGCCCCACAACATGGAAGGCTTGGTCTATGCCCAGGCAAATTTCATGGTGCTACAGCCGAAGGATGCCAGCAAGGCCGCAGGTGTTGGCGTGCTGGAAGTGAGCAACCGCGGCGGCAAGGCCCTGCTGCCCTATTTCAATGGCGGTACGCACACCAACGATCCGCTACGCGATAAAGATTTCGGCGACGGATTGCTGATGCGGCGCGGCTATACGTTGATGTGGGTCGGCTGGCAGTGGGACGTGCCGCCCGCGCCGAAAGTGCTGCAACTGTCCGTGCCGATCGCCAAGGATAAGGATGCGCCCATCAAAGGTTGGGTGCGCTCGAATCGCGTAATGGATCAAGAAGAGACCATGATCGCGCTGTCCCATCGCAATCATTTTCCCTATGTCGCGATCGATCAGGATGATCCCGGCACCACGCTCACCGAGCGAAATACGCGCGATGGGCCGGGCACGATTGTTCCGCGCGACAAGTGGTGGTTTATCAGCGGCACCAGCGGTATCGACGGCGCGGACTTCATGAGTAAAGAAGGCGGTTTTGCTCCCGGCAAGATTTATGAAGTCGTCTATCGCTCCCAGGATCCGCGCGTGGTGGGAATGGGTTTTGCCGCCGTGCGCGATTTCATGAGCTACGCCAAATATGAAGCGTCCAGCCCGTTCAAAGTGAAGGTTGGATTGGCCTTCGGCGTGTCGCAGACCGGGCGTTTCTTACGCCATTTTCTCTATGAAGGATTCAACAAAAACGAGCGCGAGCGCCTAGTGTTCGACGGCATGTTGATTCATGCCGCCGGCGCCGGGCGCGGTAGTTTCAATCACCGTTTCGCGCAGCCCTCGCGCGACGGCCATCGCTTTTCCGCCTTTAATTATCCGACCGATTTATTTCCGTTTTCCAGCGCCGCGCAGACGGATCC
>JANNMV010000236.1:0-2784 GCA_031398205.1 Pseudomonadota bacterium
AACACGATTTGCAGCAGCTTGTCGCGATTGGTTTCCAGATTCGACAGCAGGCGCAATTCTTCCAGGGTTTCGAGCGGCATGGCGTGGGCTTCGTCGATCAACACCACGACTTGGCGGCCCTGGCTGTGTAGCTTGATCAGGTGTTGCTGAATTCTTTCCAGCACGCCGGCGGTGTTCAGCGTCTTGGTTTTCAGCTTCA
This sequence comes from Pseudomonadota bacterium, assembly GCA_031398205.1. Lineage (GTDB taxonomy): Bacteria > Pseudomonadota > Gammaproteobacteria > Burkholderiales > JALYOK01 > JALYOK01. The sequence continues at coordinate 200 of JANNMV010000236.1, forward strand.
AATCCGCGGCGATCGCCTGCAGAATTTCATCCCGCGTTAAACTCGGAATGGCCAGGTAAATCGTCTCGACGCTTTCCGGCAGGCGCTCGACCAACACGCGCGACAGCATGGTCTTACCGGCGCCGACTTCGCCGGTGACCTTCACCAAGCCATCGCCGGCGCGGATCGCGTAGATCAGCGCATCAAGGGTGGCGCCACGGTTGGCGCCGGAGAAGAAAAATTCCGTGTGGGGCGTGATTTTGAACGGTGGCTGCGCCAGCCCAAAGTGATCTAGATACATCATTTGGGCACCGCCTTTCCGAACACATCCATACGACTGTAAAGTGTGGTGCGGTTAATTCCGAGCAACTTCGCCGCGTTGCTGACGTTGCCGTGCGCTAAGGTTAGCGCCGCTTCGACGAACGCTTGCTCGGTCTCGCGCAGCATGTCATCCAAGTTGAAATATTTCTCCTTTTGCAAGCGGCTGCGAGCGAGATCGGCTAACGACGGCGGTTCGATGCCGGCGCGATCCGCATCGGGCTGAAGATCGAATTCCGCTTCGATGTCGGCGGGTTCGAGTTGGTGTCCGGCGTATTTTGCCGACAGGCGAATGACGATATTTTTCAGTTCGCGCACGTTGCCGGGAAAATCGTAGGCGAGCCAGCGCTCGAGCGCCGCGGCGCTTAAGGTAAAGGGAACACTGTCGTGTTGGCGCGCGAACAAGTTGCGAAAGTGGTTCAGCAATAATGCGCGGTCATAGCCTAATTCGCGTAGCGGTGGCACGGCGATGCTGAACACGCTCAGCCGATGAAATAAATCGGCGCGAAAGCGCCCTGCCTTGATCTCTTTGCGCAAATCGCGATTGGTCGCGGCGATGACGCGCGCTTTGCTGACGCGGGTTTGTGTCTCGCCGACGCGCTGGAATTCGCCGTTCTCCAGCACGCGCAACAGCTTTGCCTGTAACTCGATCGGCAACTCGCCGATTTCGTCAAGAAATAGCGTACCGGAACCGGCGTCTTCAAAGTAGCCGGATTTCGCGCCTACCGCGCCGGTAAATGAACCTTTGCTGTAGCCGAATAAGGTCGGCTCCACCAGCGTCGGCGAAATGGCGGCACAATTCAGCGCGAAATACGGTTGCGACGCACGTTGGCTTAAATGGTGCAGCGAGGCGGCGACGCGCTCCTTGCCGCTACCGGATTCGCCTTCGATCAAAACCGGGTGAACCGAACCGGCATAAAGCGCGAGCTGGCTCTTAAGTTTCTGGATCAGCGCGCTTTCGCCGATGATTTTGCCGGGGCCGTCTTTCGCATCCCGTGCGTCGTTCAATTCGTCGCCATTGAGTCGCAGCGCGTTGTTGAGCAAGGTTTTCAGATGTTCCGGCTCGCACGGTTTGGGCACCAAATCAACGGCGCCGAGCGCGCGGGCGCGCCGGGCATTCGATTCCTCATCCTGGCCGGACAGCACCAAAATGCGGATCGCCGGCGCGTGGGCGAGCAACTCCGCTATTAACCGAAAACCTTCGATGGGCAACTGCGGTGTCGGCGGCAGACCGAGATCGACCAGGGCAAGCTCTGGCACGACCGCGGTCGTGCGCAACCAGCCGATCGCCTCGGCGCGGGAGCCGGCAACGTGGACGTCGAAGTCGCGACTCAATACGAAGTTCAACGTATCGGAAATGAGTGGATCGTCGTCTACCAATAGCAGGTGCGGTTTAGGGTCGGTCATAATATTTTATTGCAGCAAAGGGGCTTCGATGCAACGGAGGAAAGCGCCCTCCAGATCGACCGCGCCGGCTTGAGCATACTGCGCCCGCAACGCGCCGGGCGTTCCGTGAAACTGAAGCCGGCTGTTGTGCAGCACGGCCATGGTATCAGCCAAGTCTTCGATATCGGCTAAGGCGTGGGAGCTAAAGAACACGGTTTTGCCCGCTTGCTTTAACGCCAGTATCTGCGATTTGACGCGCGCGCGGGCGCGCGGGTCCAGCCCGCTTAAGGGCTCGTCAAGAATGTACAGACGCTTGTCACTTAACAAGCATGCCGCCAAGCCAAGTTTTTGCGTCATGCCCTTGGACAGAGATCGGACTGGTTTGTCGAGTGCGGTGATGTCCAAGTCGAGCGCGTCAAAGCGAGCAATCACCCGCGCTTCGTCGAAACCACTGCCGTCGAGTTTGGCCATATAGGTCAAGAAATCCCGTCCTGTCAAATAATAAGGTGGAACGAAACGTTCGGGGAGAAATGTCACGGACGAGCGGGCGGTCGTAGTGGTGTGTGGTACGCCGAAAATTTCGATTGCGCCGCTATCGATCGCCAACAAATCCAGCATACATTTCAGCAACGTGGTTTTTCCCGCGCCATTGACACCGGCGAGGGCGATGCACTCCCCTTCGGCGACACGCAAGGAAACACCGGCCAGCGCGACAGCCGCGCCATAGCGCTTCGCTACATCAGAAAAATGAATCGCAACGTCAGCCATTTAGATTGAGAAGATTATGCCAAATCTAGTACCCCCGCAAGGTACCATAACGCGCGGCCTGGCCATAGCCCATGCCCGCCATTTGGTTTACACTACGCCGACTTTCAACACCAAATACATCGCTTGTCCCAAGA
>JANNMV010000267.1:0-5720 GCA_031398205.1 Pseudomonadota bacterium
TCACTCGGTGGTAAAGATGCGAGAGGCCCGCGCGCCAACTGGTCGAGTCGCCAAAGTCGCCACCCACATGGAAAAATCCCGCGCCGCCGTTGCCGCCATTTTTACTTCGCGCCTGGCCGGGGAAATTTTGCCCGCTGCCGACTTCGGCGCCAAACTCGAGGAACAACGGCGTTGGCGCAAGCCATTTGGCCTGCAGGCCGTTTTGGCCATATTGGCCGCCCAGGAATGCTTGGTAAGCAAGCGGTTGATCGGAGAAATCCCAAGCGTGAGCGTGAACCTCATTCAAGTAACCGATGCCGGAAAAAAAGCGGCCACCCTTGATGGAAAACCCGGTGGGCAACGCTAATGTTTTAAAGAATGCTTCCTCGACTTCCACTTGACTTTCGCCGGTGATTGCCGCAGTCAAATGGCCATAGAAATAGGGATCGATGTTGGCGTATATATTGAGCTCCGATTCGCTCAAGCTGAAGCCGCGCCCGCCCGGTCCGATTTCATCCCCGCTCGGTACGAAGCCGCCGATACGGTAGGGAAACACGTCCGGGTCTTTCGACAGATTTTTGTAAAAGCCCGAGAGGATCAAGCCGATACCGGGATTAAATGCATTCTGTCCCGTCGGCGCCCGCGGCCCTGGCGCGGCGGCGATTTCTTGCGCTTTGTTTTCAGCCTTCGCGGCGGAGGCTTCCGCTTTTTGCGCCTTCGCTTCGGTATCCTTCAGACGTTCTTCCAGGGCTTGAATGCGTGATTCGTAACCATCTTTAATAGCTTTGATTTCATTGCGGATGTCCTGAATATCGTCGGCCCCGCCGCTTGGACTTACCGAAAATAATGCGGCCGCGGCGGACGCGACTATCGTACGTTTGGTAACCATGATTCTCCTCGTCGAAAAGACAAAAGCACTCAGCCCGAACAGGCCGGACTGAGCACGAAAAATCTACAAACGACTAGAGAATGGGAGGGGCGCGAGAGCGATAAGGCGCGAATGGGACGGGCCGGAAACGGCCGGCTGGCGCGGTTTCTGGGGATTGCTGTGGGGAAAAATATAATCCGAGCGAGGGAACATGATTGTCTGCTGCCGCCGACCCTGCGACAAAACCCAGGCACAGCTTACACAGCGGTGCGTGCGGCGCCTGCTGGCCATCGTCGGATTGTTGCGCCGCCACCGATCCATGGGCGCCAAGCAAGTGGGCGAACGATGTGATCGGGCTTGCCGCAAACAAGGTCGCGGCCAGCAGCGTGATGAAAAACACTGTCCAACGATTGCGGCGATAAGCGGCGGTAAGCTTCATTTGACGCGAGTGTACCGCAGATTTCATCATATAACACGGTGTAGGGCGGGTCCCTGCGTTTCTCGTGTTGCCCGAAGAGCAAATACCAGCGCGCCTCTGGCGTAGGGCCAGGGCTATCCAGTGTCCATGCAGCTCCTTGGCGCGGCCCCTTAAGGAACTGCGGTCGCTTCGATCATCCGGTAATAGAATCCGCTCGGATCGTCCTTGAGCAAATTCATCGTGCCGTTGAGGACGATGGCATCGGTCGTGTATTTGAGCGGTTTCTTGACGAACACTTCGATTATGGAGTTCGGTCCGCCGGGCAAACAGAACGGGCAGCCGGGCGGGACGGCGGAGAGCATGAAGCGTTTATGACTTTCGCGTTGCTCGATTGGCATCATGAAGCCAGCGACTTTGATTGCTTTGTTATTGAGCTTTTTCACTTCGGGGCTGAACACGACTTCGAATTTCCCCGGCGTATCGTCTTCCGGGCCCGTCCCGAATACGCCACCCTTGCCCGGCTCGCCGACATGACTCTTGCGCGGGCCACTGGCGTTGAGGTTCATCATTTCCGCCTGTTGCAGGATTTCCCACGAGGTGAGGCCCGGGATTTTCGGCAACAGCGATTGTGCCATGCCCGCCTGCTCGGGATTCATCGCATGGGGCGTGCTGCTTTGCGCGGCGGCTGCAGGCTTGCTGTCGCCGGCGGGTTTATATTTATCTTGCGCTTGGCTCACGCCGCATATTGCCAACGCTGAAACCAGCACGATTAATTTACGCATTTTCTCTCCTCATTCTTTCGCTAACGTTTTCGCGATGTCGGTGCGATAGGCGCCAATCGCCGGCAATATCGCCGCGACGATTCCCACGCCAATCGCCACCGCGATCAACCCTATTTCTTCGTTCACCCAAGTTAACCCGGTGAACGCCATTTGTTGGGTAATATTGAACCACATTCCGAGCCCTTGTGCAGCCAAATGACCGAACGCGATACCGATCAGCGCGCCGAGGCTGGCCAGCAACACGCCTTGCAATAAGACCAGCGCGAATAGCCAGCCGTTCCCCGCACCGAGGGTGCGCATGATCGCGAGATCGTAGCGGCGTTCGTCCAGGGTGTTGGTCAGCGCGATGAACATGGAAAGCAGCGCGCTCGCCATGAGAACGATCGCGAAGGCGCGCAAGGTGTCGACGCCGAAGCCGACCAGCGTTAACAGCCGCGCGGTTTCAAACGCCGGGGAGGCCGCCTGCATGGCGCTCTGGCTGTTGATCTCGCGCGGTAGCGATACGCCCGCCAGCGGGGTGCGATATTGGATTAGGAGCGAAGTGATTTCTTTGCCTTCGTCCGTTTCTTGTTTTTCTTCATGTGCCGCGTCGTGATGCGCATGCATTTTCCACACGCTGTCGATGCCGGTTAGAACCAAGCGATCGGCAACGCTTCCCGTTTCGGCGAGAATGCCGACGACGGTGAACGTCGCCGCGTCATGCTCACCGCCACCCGCACCGAGGCCGTGGGCGCCGGTGAATGTGTCTCCTAGTTTTAGACCGGTTTTCTTCTCTACCGCCGCACCGATCGCGGCGTCTAAAGGCTTGCTCCACAATTCACCTTGCGCTAGTTTCGCTTCGTAGAGCTTGAGGTAACCAGGCTCCGTGCCGACGATGCGAAAGCCGCGAAACGCATCACCGAGCGCCAGCGGCACGATGGTTTTGATCATCGGATGGGACTGGAGTTTTTTCGCGTCGGCGAGTGGAATATTTCCGGTCGGCATGTCGATCTGGTAAATGCTCGAGAGGATGAGTTGCAACGGGCTGCCCTTGGCGCCGACGACCATGTCGATGCCGCGTGAATCCCGCGTCAAGCGATCTTCAACTTGCGCGGAGAACAACAGCAGCACGACGATCATTGCGACGCCGAGCGCGAGCAAGATTACGTTCAAGAACGTGTTGAGCGGGCGGTGGCGCAGGTAGGCGATGGCGAGTTGGATTAGTTTCATACCAAACCCATTGTCATCCTGAGCAACGCGAAGGATCTGCTTTCTGTGACACTGGATAGGCTGTAAAAAAGCAGATCCTTCGCGTTGCTCAGGATGACACTTTTTTTCATGGGGACGTCAGATCCAAGCGCCGAGCAATGTGCCCTTTCACGCGGGCATCGTGGGTCGCCAATACCAGCGCGGCTCCGCAGGCATGTGCCTGGGAACGCAAGAGTTGGAGCGCTTCTTCAGCATGCTTGTCATCGAGATTCGATGTCGGCTCATCGGCGATTAGGAGCTTAGGCTGGTTGATCACGGCGCGCGCGATGGCCAGGCGTTGCGCTTGTCCGTGGGACAACTGTGTCGGTTTGGATTTGCTCTGCGCGGCAATGCCGAGATTCTCCAGCAGCTTCATCGCGGCGGCTTCGTCAGGCGACCGACCCGACAACGTTTGTGCGAGCAACAAATTTTGCAGCACGGAAATCGGCGCGATCAGATGGAGCTTTTGCAACACGATGCCAATGTTTTGGCCGCGAAAACGATCGAGCGCCGCGCCGTTCATTTCATTCAGACTCGTGCCGCCGATTTTCACTTCGCCTTCGCTTGGCTTGAGGATGCCTGCGATGATGTGCAGCAACGTGGTTTTGCCGCTGCCGGAGGAGCCGAGTATGAGGCATTCTTCGCCGGCGCTTAGCTGAAAGCCCGGCAGGTCCAGGACTACGCGGCCGTTGTAGCGATGGCGGATGTTGTTTAGTTCGATCACTGATGGGCTCTAGGAAGGCTCCGCCCTCATGGCCCTAGGCCACCCCGCCCCAACCCGCACGCGGGAGAGGGAGGCGGTCCCCTCGCCCCTTTGTGGAAAGGGCCAGGGTGGGGGGAGCGGCACTCATTTTTTATGCAACCCTCGGTAGCTTATTTCACCAGGCACGTAGTGAGTCCCGCTTCGAACACATCTTTTGGTAAATTGCGTCCGATGAATACCAGCACGCTTTCGCGTTCGGTATTTTCCCAGGGCTTGCCTAAATCGCTCGCCATCAACATGTGTACACCTTGAAATACGACGCGTTTATCGTTGCCGTGAACGTTCAACACGCCCTTGTAGCGCAACATATCGGCACCGTAGATTTCGACGATGCCACCGAGGAAGGTGTCGAGCTTTTCCATGACGAATGGCTTTTTATCGCGAAACACGAAGGACGAAATTTCGTCATCGTGCTCGTGATGATTTTCCTCTAAAAAATCCGGCTCGATGGCGAGAATATCATCTAGGTTGAAGCCACGCACATCGAGAATATCGGCGATATCAGTTTTGCCAAAGTGCACGGAGCGGATCGGCGCACGGGGATTCAATCTTTTTAAATGCGCTGTCAGTGCTGCCGTTTCGTCTGCGCTGACCAGATCGCTTTTGGAAATCAAAATCCGATCCGCAAAGCCGACTTGTTCCTGCGCTTCGTGATGCTCCTTGAGTTGCATCGGCGCGTGCTTGGCATCGACCAGTGTGATGACGGCATCGAGCAAATAATGCGCGTGCACTTTATCTTCGACAAAAAACGTCTGGGCGACCGGCGCGGGATCGGCGAGGCCGGTGGTTTCGATCACCACGCGGTCAAACTTGAGTTCGCCGCTGTTGCGCTTATCCGCCAAATTGCCGAGGATGCGCACCAGATCGCCCCGCACGGTGCAGCAGATGCAGCCGTTGTTCATTTCGATGATTTGCTCGTCGCCATCTTGTAGCAGGATTTCGTTGTCGATACCCGCTTCGCCGAACTCGTTTTCGATCACAGCGATGCGCTGGCCGTGCGGTTCCCGCAGGATGCGGTTGAGTAGCGTGGTTTTGCCGCTGCCGAGAAAACCCGTGAGGATGGTGACGGGAATTTGTTGAGTCGCCATGGGATCGCCTAATTTGAATCAAGAGCGATATCTTAGCAGACCGAATTTTTCGGCGTGCGAACACGCCGGAGTTCAACGTGAAGCTTAGATGTTGAGTTTTAGGATGCTCAGGTCGATCGACTCACCGCTTAGCAATACATCGGCAATCAAAGCGAGGTCGGGATGATCATGACGGAATATGGCGAGCGCACTGTTGGGATTTGAAAGGCTCTCCAGCGCGGTTGGGCGGCGACTGGTGAGCGCGGTGTATTCCTTTAATAAGTATTCGCGTTCGTCGGAAGTGTAGAACGTTACGATGCGTTGCGCCGATTGGATAATCGCCAAGGAGCGTTGTATGGACAGGCAATTCGCCTCTAAGTCCTTTAGCAGAGCGAGTTTTTCTTTCAATTGTTGTTATCCTTTTTTTGTTATTTTTAAAGCTTAGCGTTTTTACTTGGCAACGCAAGGCAACCGGCCGACATTCGATGACCGGCCAATCAGGTTTTATTCCCCAGCTTAAATTTGAGTGCCTCAACCACTTGATATATACTGAAATAGGAACAATTCTCATTACTGTTAGCGTCACTCATTAGATTTAAACGGAATATCGGGTTGG
>JANNMV010000361.1:0-1508 GCA_031398205.1 Pseudomonadota bacterium
AGCGGGATGCGTTCGCCCGGCTTGATGCGCACCACAGCGTTAAGCGCAACCTTGTTCGCTGCGATCTCTTGCCAAGCGCCATTGTCGCCTTGCACCAGCGCAAGCTCCGGCGTCATCGCCATCAGACCTTTGACGGCGTTGCGGGCGCGGTCGAGCGACAGCGCCTCGATCATCTCCGCCAGGGCGAACAGAAAGATCACCATGGCCGCCTCGGGCCATTGGCCGATGATCGCCGCGCCGATCACGGCGAGCGACATCAAAAAGTTCATATTGAGCGAAAAATTGCGCAGCGCGATCCAGCCCTTTTTGAGCGTATCAAGACCGCCGGTGACAATAGTGAGCAGCGCCAGCGCGATCACCGGCCACGAGGTTTCCTGACCGGTACTCCAAGCCACGACTTCCGAACCGATCGCCGCCAGGCCAGCAACCCCCATCAGCACCCACTTGCGACGCGGTATGGCGTAGTCGGCGGACAATGCCGCGTGTTCGTCGTCGGGAGATGCCGCGCTGCGTAGCGAATCGGACTTCACTGCTGGTTCCAAGTCCAGCGCTTTCAGAATCGCTGTGATGGAATCGATCGACGGCAGCCGATGCTGCACCGTCAGTTCGCGCTGTATTAGATTGAAGCGCAGGTTGTCGATTCCGGCTGCGCCTTCCAGGCGATCGCGAATGAGCTTTTCCTCGGTCGGGCAATCCATCTTTTGGATGAGAAACACTGCACTCGCGGCGGTTGCGTCACTGTGTTGAGCCGCGCTGTTAAGAGCGCCGCTAAAATTATTGTCCTGGGGTTTGTTCACGAGCGTGCTCCATGTGGTCGGAATGGAGGAAAGTTTTGTACGTCAACGCGCAACGATCAATAATCTAGATTGGCTCAAGGACCTCATGGCCCTAGGCCAGCCACTAGATACTGGCGTCCAGCAATGCATGCCCGGCGAGGCAAGCTGGGAGCGCCTCGTGGCGAGGTCATTTTTCCGGCGCGAATGCGGTGAAGTTCGGGTGGCGATCAAAGTGATTTTCGCGTTAAGCGGAATATCAACTCGCTACCTTTGCGGGTCGGGCCGCAGGTTCTTGTTCAGACCGATAAGCCATGCGGTAAAGCAACGGCAGCACCAATAACGTCAGCAAGGTAGAGGAAATGATTCCGCCAATCACTACCGTTGCCAGTGGACGCTGTACTTCCGCGCCGGTGCCGGTAGCCAGTGCCATCGGGATGAAGCCGAGCGATGCCACCAGCGCTGTCATCAACACCGGCCTCAATCGAGTTAACGCTCCCTCGCGGATGGCGTGGTCTAGCGACATGCCGTCGTCGCGCAATGAGCGGATGAACGAAATCATTACCAGGCCATTGAGCACCGCCACGCCGGACAAAGCGATAAATCCAACGCCTGCCGAAATCGACAACGGGATGTCTCGGAGCCACAAGGCCGCAAGTCCGCCGGTTAGCGCGAAGGGCACCCCACTAAAAACAAGTAATCCATCCTTGACGTTATTGAACATCGCAAACAGCA
>JANNMV010000366.1:0-3160 GCA_031398205.1 Pseudomonadota bacterium
GTCGGTTGCGAGTAAATTCGCCGCCGCCACTTTACCCAGCGCAACAATTACCTTCGGTTGAATCAGTTCGATCTGCCGCGCAAGATAAGGCGCGCAGGCCGATGCTTCCGCCGCTTCCGGATTGCGATTACCGGGTGGCCGGCATTTGACGATGTTGGCGATGTAGGCATTTTCGCCTCGCTTCAAGCCGATGGCGCCGAGCATGTTGTCCAGCAATCGCCCGGCCTGGCCGACAAAGGGTTCGCCGCGCTGATCTTCTTCCGCGCCCGGCCCTTCGCCGACGAATAGCCATTGCGCTTTTTCATCGCCGACGCCGAATACGGTTTGTGTGCAACCGGCGCGCAGGCCACAGGCGGTGCAATTTTTCACTGATTGTTTGAGTTGCATCCAATCCATATTTGCGATGGCGCGTCGCCGCTCATCGCCGCTTAAAGCCAGCGCCGTATCGCCGTCCGGTATTTCGGCCTCGCCACCGCTGACTTCGCTTTCGACAACGACGCCACCACGCTGGCGATACAGCGGCCACAACCCGATCTCTTTTAGGTAGGCGTCGGAGCGATTCACAGTTTCAGTTCCATGACCACGGCATCCTCGCGGCCGGCGTGGGCGGGATAGTAATTGCGCCGCACGCCGATAGCGTTAAAGCCGATCGACGCATACAACGCCTGGGCGGCGGCGTTTGACGGCCGTACCTCAAGGAAAAAACTTCGCGTGAACTCGGTAACCGCAATAGAAATCAAATGTAACAAAAACGCGCGTCCGTAACCCTTGCGCTGCCACGCGGGGGCGATGGTGAGATTGAGCAAATGCGCTTCGTCCGCGGCGAACAACACCACGGCATAGCCGACTAATGTTTCGCCGTAGCTCAGCATCAAACAGCGGTGTCCCGCCTGAATCGAATCGCGAAAATTGCCTAACGTCCACGGATAGAGGTAGGCCTGATTCTCGATCTCGATCACCTGCTTGAGATCCGTCGGCGCCATCGGCGCGTATTGCAGCAAAGAAATCGGCGCCGCGCTCACGATGCCGCGCGCCTTTCACTTTCGGTGAATGCGACTTTGTCACGGATATATAGCGGCAGCGCATCACTGGCGCAAACCGCGCGTCCCGCCTGCCACTCAGCGTGGGCCAGGGCAGCGATGTGTCGCGCGTGGGGAAACGCCTGCGCATCGACCCCACCGAGTTCCCGGACATAGTGCTGGCGCAATTTCTCACCATGGGCGGCGAAACCGCTACCGACGCCGAACCAATTCCCACCCGGCAACGGCGGCACCGCATCGGGATTGCACAGACACGGCGCAATTATAGTTTGCCATCGTCCGTCTATTGTTTCATAGGCGGCGAGATAAATTTCCCCCATACGCGCATCGAGGGCGGCGAGGACGCGCGGCGCATCGGTTGCCTGTGCGAGTGCGAGTAACGTAGGCACGGCCACCACGGGCCGGCTTGCGCCGAACGCCAAGCCCTGCGCCACGCCGCAAGCAATGCGTAGGCCGGTGAAGGAACCCGGCCCGGCGCCGAATGCGATCGCATCGAGGTCTCGCAAGGCGAAACCGCTCTCGGCGAGGATCGCATCGACCATCGGCAAGAGCAATTCGGAATGGCGTTGCCCGGCGCGCTCGGCGCGTTCGATGTATGCGCCGGCGGCGAGCAAGGCGACGGAACAGTAATCCGTCGAACAATCAAACGCTAGGATTTTGCCGGATGACATGGAAAAGTTTTCTCAAGTAAACTGCATTATATTATCTTCGCGCCCACTACTTGAGGCAGAACACCATGTCCAATCTAAATGGAACTGAGATTGTCGCCGCATTGCAACGCACCACCGTCGCCAGCGTTTCCGACGCGATCGACGATGTCATCGGCCAGCGCGGTTTCATGCGGCCCGATATGCGGCCGCTGTTCAAAACCAAAATCGTCGGTCGCGCCGCGACCGTGCAACTTAAACCCGCATTGCGCCCAGGCGATGGCATCAACTACGGTTTACAAGTTCTCGACGAAGCGGCGCCTGGCAGCGTCCTCGTTTACGTGTTGGAAGACGGCCTGGAAATCGCCGGCATCGGCGAACTCATGGCGACCACAGCGCAAGTGCGCGGCATCGTCGGCGCGGTGATCGATGGCGGCGCACGCGACGTCGACGAGATCACGCGCATGGGCTTTCCGGTTTTTTGCCGCAGCATTTCGCCCGCGTCGATTATCGGCCGCCACATCAGCGTCGCCGCACAAGTGCCAGTGAGGTGCGCAGGAATTTTGGTTCGGCCGAACGATTACATCATGGGCGACATGGACGGCGTTGTCGTTATTCCATTCGAACGCGCCAGAAAAATTGCAGAACTCGCGCTGGAATTCGACGCGAAAGAAATCAAAATGCGCGAGATGATTCGCGAAACCAAATCGATTAGAAAGGCGATGGAAGCTTATGGAAGATACTAACGCACAATCACCAACAACTTTCCTTGATACGTCGTCCCCGCGTAGGCGGGGACCCAGTGACTTTATATTACGACGCTGGATTCCCGCCTTCGCGGGAATGACGCTATTGTTTGGATCTCTTTATGCAAGTACCGCGCGCGCCGACGAACCCAAAAAACTAACGCCAAGCGAAATCATCACTATCCTAAAAAACAAAGTAAACAGCACCGGTAACATCGCCGACGCCGTGGAAGAAGCCACCGGGCAGCGCGGCTTCATGACCCACGACATGAAGCCCATATTCAAAACGAAAATAGTTGGACCGGCCGCGACCGCCTTAATGCGCCCAGTATTGCGCACCGACAAACGCACCTACCGCAACTACGCCCTAGAAATTCTCGACGAAGCCGACCCCGGCAGCGTGTTGGTGTATGTGTTGGAAGACGGCTTAGAAATCGCCGGCATGGGCAATCTGATGGCGACCACGGCGAAAGTGCGCGGTCTCGCCGGCGCGGTGATCGACGGCGCAGCGCGCGACGTGGAAGAAATCACTGAAATCGGCTTCCCGATTTTCAGCCGCGCCATCAGCCCCGCGACATCGGTTGGGCGCTACGTCAGCGTCGCGAAACAAATTCCGGTCAAGTGCGCGGGGATCATGGTGAAGCCCGGGGATTACATCGTTGGCGATTTAGACGGCGTTGTCGTCGTCCCGCAAGAGGCTGCGGAGAAAGTCGTCGAATTTTTGAAG
>JANNMV010000381.1:0-3734 GCA_031398205.1 Pseudomonadota bacterium
GTCCCTGATCGCTTTTTACCCCGTTACCCATTGGATCATGGGCGGAATCGAAGGCGTCTCGACCATGAGCTTGTTCCTATCTTCGGTGGTTGGCCTGATATTGACGGGCCTATTAGTCATCATCACCGAATACTACACGGCGACCGAGTACGCGCCGGTGCGCCATGTCGCGCAAGCGTCAACGACCGGCCATGCAACCAACATCATCGCCGGTATCGGCATTTCGATGAAATCAACCGCCTGGCCGGTGCTTTCCGTTTGCGCGGCGATTTGGGCCGCCTATTGGTGTGCCGGCTTGTATGGCATCGCCATCGCGGCGACGTCGATGTTGTCGATGGCGGGCATTATCGTCGCGCTCGACGCCTACGGCCCGATCACCGATAACGCCGGTGGCATCGCTGAGATGAGCGAATTGCCGAAGGAAGTTCGCAACGTCACCGATCCGCTCGACGCCGTTGGCAACACCACCAAGGCGGTGACCAAGGGTTACGCTATCGGCTCCGCCGGTCTGGCCGCGCTCGTACTGTTCGCGGACTTTACCCATGGCCTGGAAAGGGCCCACATCACCGCCTCGTTTGATCTGTCAAATCATATGGTCATCATCGGATTGTTTATCGGCGGCTTGATTCCGTTCTTGTTCGCGGCCATGGCGATGGAAGCCGTCGGTCGCGCAGCGGGCGCAGTGGTGGTGGAAGTGCGCCGCCAGTTCCGCGACATCAAAGGCATTATGGAAGGCACAGCCAAGCCGGAATATCACACCGCCGTCGACATGTTGACCAAGGCGGCGATTAAAGAAATGATGATCCCGTCGTTATTGCCGGTGGCGGTGCCGATTGTTGTCGGTTTGGTCTTAGGCCCGGCGGCGCTGGGTGGCTTGCTGATGGGCACGATCGTAACGGGACTTTTTGTCGCGATATCGATGTGTACCGGCGGAGGCGCGTGGGACAACGCCAAGAAATACATCGAAGACGGCAACCATGGCGGCAAGGGCTCCGACGCCCACAAAGCGGCGGTGACCGGCGACACCGTTGGCGATCCGTATAAAGATACCGCGGGCCCGGCGGTGAACCCATTGATCAAGATCATTAACATTGTGGCTTTGTTGATGATCCCGGTCATGGCGAAGATTTGGGGTTAATCGCGGTAACTCGAAGCAAGGGGCCTCGGAGCCCCTTGTTTTCTCCTAAAAATAGTACGAGATAGTGATAGGTAGACGTAGATTGGTCACCACCTAGGCACGAAAATTTGTTACAATTCAAGGATAACTAGAATGGGCATGGCGCCCATTTTTTGTTTCTGCGACGCCTATATGGACTTAATGCAATTGCTGGAGCCTACCCTTCACGGGTTGGGCTATGAATTGGTCGATTTCGAGTGGTTCGGCCGCGGTAAGCTGCGGGTAATGATCGATAAAGCCGACGGCATCAACGTCGACGATTGTGCCGCCGTGAGCCGCCATCTCACCCTTTTTTTCGCCGCCGAAGGTGTCGACTACGACCGCTTGGAAGTGTCGTCGCCCGGTATGGATCGACCGTTGCGAACAGCCGCGGATTTCGTGCGATTCCGCGGTGAAATGGCTGAGTTGAAGCTGAAGGCGCCAATCGACGGCAGGAAAAACTTTACCGGCACCCTCGGTGTATTAGCGGACGGGCTTTTGGCGTTGGATTCGGATGGAAAAATGTTTGCGATTGAGCTTGAGAACGTGCATAAAGCGCGGCTCAAACCGGAATTCTGAGTTGGAGTGGAAATGAGTCGAGAGATATTGATGTTGGTTGATGCCCTGGCCCGCGAGAAAAACGTGGATCGCGACATTGTATTCCTGGCGTTGGAGATGGCGCTGGCTTCCGCCACCAAGAAAAAGTATTCGGATGATATGGAAGTGCGTGTCGAGGTCGACCGTGAGACCGGCGATTTTCAGGCCTTTCGTCGTTGGCTGATCGTGCCGGAAGAAGAGTTCGAGAATTACCAGCAGCAAATGCTGTTGAAGGAGATCACGGAAGATCATCCGGATCTCACGCTCGGCCTGGGCGACTATTATGAGGAGCCGCTGGAAGCGGTGGACTTCGGCCGTATCGGCGCACAGGCGGCGAAACAGGTTATTTTGCAAAAGATTCGCGACGCCGAAAGGGAGCAAATCCTCAATGACTTTCTCGATCGCAAGGAGTTTCTCGTCACCGGCACAATCAAGCGAATGGAGCGCGGCAATGCCATCGTCGAATCGGGTCGCCTGGAGGCTTATTTGCCGAAGGATCAGATGATTCTGAAGGAGAATTTGCGCATCGGCGATCGCGTGCGCGCGTACCTGTCCCGGGTGGAACGCGGCGGTCGCGGGCCGCAGTTGATTCTGTCGCGGATCGCGCCGGAATTCATTACGAAATTGTTCGAACTCGAAGTGCCGGAGATCGAAGAAGGCTTGCTTGAGATTAAAGCCGCGGCGCGTGACCCGGGTGTGCGCGCTAAGATCGCCGTGAAGTCCCACGACAAGCGCATTGATCCGATCGGAACGTGCGTGGGTATGCGCGGTTCGCGGGTGCAATCGGTGACCAATGAACTGGCCGGTGAGCGCGTCGATATTATTCTCTGGTCGGAAGATCCGGCGCAGTTTGTGATCGGCGCCTTAGCGCCGGCTGAGGTGAGTTCGATCGTCGTCGATGAGGAAAAGCACAGCATGGATGTGGTGGTCGACGAAGACCAACTGGCTCAAGCCATTGGCCGTAGCGGGCAAAACGTGCGTCTTGCGTCTGAGCTGACCGGCTGGGAACTCAACATCATGACCGTCGACGAAGCGAAGTCGAAGTCCGAAGAAGAATTCAGCGGCATCCGTAAAATTTTCATGGAAAAATTGGACGTTGATGAAGAGGTGGCGGATATCCTGGTGCAAGAAGGTTTTAGCACCGTGGAAGAAGTCGCTTACGTGCCGCTGTCGGAAATGCTGGAGATCGAAGCCTTTGACGAAACCACGGTTAACGAGCTGCGCGCCCGTGCCCGCAATGCCTTGCTGACGGAGGCGATCGCGTCCGAAGAAAAGGTCGAGAATGCCGACGAGCAGTTACTCAGCATGGAAGGTATGGACAGTCAGACCGCGCGTTTGCTGGTGTCCAAAGGTGTGACCACGATGGAGGCATTGGCCGATCTCGCGGTGGACGATTTAACCGAATTAACGGGCATGGAAATCGACCGGGCGAGCGCATTGATCATGACCGCTCGACGCCCTTGGTTTGAGTAATCACAATTACAAACGCTTATCGAAAATGATAGCCCGAGCCTAACGAGAATAGAGTTTGAATATGGCGCAATCCAGTGTTGCTCAATTTGCTACTGAACTCAATTTACCTCCCGCGCTATTGCTGGAGCAATTGAAGGCTGCCGGCGTGGCGAAATCTGCCGCGGAAGAATCCTTGTCGGAAAACGACAAGGCGTTACTGTTAGATTATTTGCGCGAGTCCCACGGCAGCAAAGAGGCGAAGACCAAGATCACCCTGACCCGCAAGCAGACGTCGGAAATTAAAAAATCCGATTCGATGGGTAAGGCGCGGACGATCCAAGTCGAGGTACGCAAGAAACGAGTGTTGGTTAAACGCGACGCGAACGAACCTGCGCCGCCGCCGGCGTCGGCGCCTGAGGCGGTAGCGGCGCCGGAAGCCGTCGCGGTAAAACCCGCTACGCCGATTGTGATCGTCGATGCGGGAGAGCGCGCTCTGCGGGAAACCGAAGCGCGTAAGCAAGCGGAACTC
>JANNMV010000422.1:0-7703 GCA_031398205.1 Pseudomonadota bacterium
GCGCTCTTTCGACGTGCCTATGTTGAGCACGGTGCGGTAACTTGGCCTGGTGAACTTGATCTGGCGCCAGATGCTATGTACGACGAAATCAAACGCCACGGCGAATGGGTCTTGCGATAGTTACACGCTCGCTGGCTTCAAAGGTGAATAAATTAACGGCATTTTGTTAATTCTCCCGAAATTCATTTTATATTTTTTGGGCTACGCTTGCTAAGCCATACCTTGTCCGGAGGCAAGCGGGGTGCGGGTGGTGGCAGACTACTCCGCTGACCTGCAATAGCGTGTCCGCAGGCGCGTTGCGCATCTTATGCCTGCTTAAGGTTTTGACCTGGCGACCTTACTTTTCCTGCGGGTAAAAACACGAAACAATTTACACGTTGATTTTCTACCACCTTAAGCGCTAAACGGCTAATTGCTGCCGCCCACGAATTTCCCCAGCACTGGACATTGCTATTACTGGCGAATCCCAACGCTAGCTTTTTCCACGTATTATTGTTGCCGACGAACGACAAATGATCCCCGCTGTCGACAAACCAACTGCTAATTCCCGGCCATTTGACTGTGCTGCTTTTCGCGGAAATATAAGGCTGTATGAAACCTTACGAGACTGGAGCTAAAGCCTTGTTTAAGAATGATTTTTTAGATATATTTCGTGCCGCGTTAGGGAGGCAGCACGCCGAGTTATGGCGCAAAACTGTCGCCCTGTATCAGAGTTAGACTTCACCACCTATGGCACTGAAGATCGTTTTCACTTTCAAAGATGCAGCCAGGGACGAACTCGTTGATCGGTCTCAGCGAATGATTCGAACGGGCCCACCGTTGAAGCTGACTGGAACTGATCGTTCGGTCCAGTTTCTGCGCGGAGTCTTCTCCCGCGCAAGCCTCTGCCTCCCTGCGTTTTACTACTTTCTTGGGGCAGCATCGGCACGTGAGGAAGCAAAGACCTCAAAAGATTACCCATTTAAAGTTGCGCAAACCTATTCTGAGTTCTCCGACCTCAACACTATCACTCTTAGCTGCAGAAAGATCTTTGATCACGCCAATAAAACAGACTTAACAGGAGCGAACTTTGCTAAAACCACTGATGATATACTGATTAAGCATGCAGAATATTGGTCAAAAACATCGTCGCGCAGCACCAAAGAAGCGTTAATTGCGCTCAAGTTTCTTCGCCATGTCTTTAGTAGGTGTTCCAAGACCGATACAGATCTTCTGCAGGAGAACACTCAACTCCAAAGACGAATTGGAATCCTAAAGCAGCATGCCGACCGCGCAGCAGCACATCTTTCGTTAGAAAATTACGCCGTCGCGATTCAAGACGTGGTGCACTTCGTGGGAGCTTGCGCCATCATCGGAGAGATCATTAGAAGCTTCGACAACCCCAGCCTCGGGTCCAGTTATTTTAACGAAGTGGATGTCGCCTCATATCAAGCAGCCAAGAGAGTATTTCCGCAGATTACAAAGTTTCAGCTTTTCGCAAAAATGAAAATTGAAATGCAAGCGCGACTATATTGGGAATGTGCAGGAGATGACGGCATACAAATGCTACTCAATGAACTTCAGAATGCGCTCGGCGGCGAGCCAACCGAAAATGCCTAGCTCCAAGTAGCAAGTGCAACACCGCGCCTCCGCCCATCAACCTAACTGGCGGTTCATGGGGACAATAGTGCTTCGCATCATTGCCCTTTAACCTTGGCGTTAAAGTCCGCTTTTCAAAACAGGAAGGACGGCTCAGGGTCGAATTCCGAAAATCCGCTAAATCGTCTTCAACTCCAGTTCTTTGCCGCCCTTGCCATGCAGAAAAACAAACATCGCCTTGCCTTGGTCATGCCAATATTCGCTGGCCGATTGAAAAATCTCAACCACCGTTTCGAGTTGGCTTTCATGATGATCGGCGAACGGGTCGAAGTGATCGAATAAGATCACGTAGCCGTTTACGTCTTTTTCCTCGTCGATCCACGACAGATCCGTCAAGCAATCTTCCAGCGCGTCCCAATTATTGCCGAAGTGCTCGGGAAAATGCATCGCCATGGCGGCATGGTTTAAGAACTGTTCCTTCTTCTCGATTTTTTGTCCTTCGAGATGAAAAAATAAAAATCCCTCGGCCTTGGCCTGCTTCTCCAGTTCCTTGACCGTCGGCATGGTTTTTAGCAGGTAAACCCCAGGCCGGGTTTGTTCTTCCAACAACGCGCTGAAGGATTTCATAGTTGCGGTTACTCCAAAATGCGTTGAAACGTACTGTAGTGATCGCTGGTGTAATAAAACTCGCCCACTTCGCCGGCGACGATGCGCCGTGCGCCACGGTTACCGGCGCCCGGCGTTTTGACCGTGTATTCCTTGTAGTATCCGCGTGCTTTGCCCGGTAGGTTGCGTTCGCGATTGCCGAAAATCGAGCCGTCTTTGCGATAGGGAAATGGCCCGCCTTTCTTGATGAGTTGCAGCGTTACCCGGCCTTCGGTCGGCAGATCGGCGGCGGCGATGGTTGGCAATGACGATTTCGCGGATTCGCCTGTGGAATCCCGTGCGCCGGCGAAATTTCCGGTGACCACCAACGCCACGGCGATCAAACAGCACAGCAACGCGCCCGAATATTTGTTTATAACCTTCATTGCGACACCTTATGCGGACAGCCGGTTTTGACGCAATCGACATAAAGATGCAGGGAGTGATCATGAATTTCAAACCCACGCTCCTTGGCGATTTTCTTTTGCCGCTTTTCGATTTCCTCATCGAAAAATTCTTCTACACGGCCACACTGTAAGCAGACCAAATGATCGTGGTGGCCGCCTTGATTCAATTCGTACACAGCCTTGCCGCTTTCAAAATGGTGGCGCACCAACAGCCCCGCTTGCTCGAATTGCGTCAATACGCGATAGATGGTGGCCAGGCCGATATCCATTCCCTCTTTCATCAGCAGGCGATAGACATCTTCGGCCGTGAGGTGTCGCACTTCGGTATTCTCGAACAGGTCGAGGATTCGCAGACGTGGCAACGTTGCCTTCAGTCCCATGTCTTTTAAATCTTTGGCCTCGCTCATGATCATCGCTTCCGAGAGTTTTCACCATTATAATGCGCTATCCATGATCTTTACTCGCGAATGTGCGGGGACCTTATGTCGACTCGTTTCCTCCCCCGTGTTGCGGCGCTTAGCTGGTTTGTTTTGATTGCCGCGTGCAGCTCGCTCACGCCTTACAAACTGCCGATTCAGCAAGGTAATATAGTAAGCGCCGAAGCGGTGGCCAAGCTCAAATCCGGCATGTCCAAAAACCAGGCCGCGCAGGCCCTCGGTACGCCGTTGCTCAACGATTTGTTTCACGCCAATCGCTGGGACTACGTTCACTATCTCAGCAAGCGCGGCAACATGTCGGCGAAGAATCACGTCGCGCTCATTTTCGAGGATGAAAAACTCGCACGCTTAGTGGGTGAGGGAGTTCCGGCGCTTGAGCCCATGGCGGCGACGGAATTGCCTGCCACGAAACCCGCCCCACCGGAAGCAAAAAACGCCGCCGAACCCGAAGCCGAAGAAACCGCAAAACCCGAAGTCGAAGAACCCGCCGAACCTGAAGTCAAAGAATCCAGCGAAACTAAATGACAGCGCTCAACGTTTGCATCGCCGGCAGCGGCGGCCGCATGGGGCGCACGCTCATCGAACTGGTGCAGCAAGCGGACGATTTGAAATTATCCGCGGCGCTGGAAATATCCGGCAGCCCGGCGCTCGGCCGCGATGCCGGCGAGGCAATGGGCATCGCGACCGGCGTGGCGATCAGCGATAACCTGTCGGTCGCGCTGAAAGCAAACGCGGTATTGATCGACTTCACCCGGCCCGAAGGCACGCTGGAATACCTGACGGTATGTCGCGCGAACAAAACAAAAATGGTCATCGGCACGACCGGTTTCTCCGCCGAGCAAAAGCAACTCATTTCTGAAGCAAGCCGCGATACTGCCATTGTCTTGGCGCCGAACATGAGTGTCGGCGTGAACGTGTGTTTGAAATTATTGGACATGGCTGCGCGCGTGCTGGCGGAAGGGTACGATATCGAAATCGTCGAAGCCCATCATCGCCACAAAGTCGATGCGCCATCGGGCACGGCGCTGCGCATGGGTGAAGTCGTGGCACAAGCGCTCGGGCGCGATTTGAAAGACTGCGCGGTTTACGGGCGCGAAGGCGTCACCGGCGAGCGTAAGCCATCGACCATCGGCTTTGCTACCATGCGCGGCGGCGATATCGTCGGCGATCACACGGTCATGTTCGCGGGCATCGGCGAGCGCATCGAAATTTCGCACAAAGCATCCAGCCGCGCGACGTTTGCTCAGGGCGCATTGCGTGCGGCGCGGTTTCTCGCGGGCAAGTCCAGCGGCCTGTACGATATGCAAGACGTATTGGGCTTTCGTTGACAAAACCTGGGTCGCCAAGCGATAATTTGCGACTTTGAAAACGCGGCCAATTAGCTCAGTCGGTTAGAGCGACGGAATCATAATCCGCAGGTCCGGGGTTCGAATCCCTGATTGGCCACCACCTTTTCCCATCACAAATATAATCGATACGCACACCCGGTGATCTACCCTCGACTCCGTTTCGGCGTGCACACCATTGTCGTGTATCTGTTACTCAGCGTGGCCTTGATGAGCCATGCGCAGGCGCGCGATTTTCCGCCTTTGTCGAAGCTGGGTACCTTGCGCGGATTCGAGCGGCCGCTGGTCAAGATCGGTTCAAAGACCTATCGGTTGGCGCCCGCCGCGCGTATTTTCGATCAAGAGAATCGTTTGATTCAGCCGGCCAGCTTGATTGCCGGCGTTAAGATTATCTACAAGCTCGAAGCGCAGACCGGTTATGTTCACGCGATTTGGTTGCTGGCGCCTGGCGAAACCGTGACGATTCAGCAATAGCCCATGGCGAAAAAACTTTATATCAAAACCTTCGGTTGCCAGATGAACGCGTACGACTCGGACAAGATGGCCGATGTTCTACACGCATCCGAAGGTTTGGAAAAAACCAATTCGCCCGAAGACGCCGATGTGATCTTGTTTAACACTTGTTCCGTGCGCGAGAAGGCGCAGGAAAAAGTCTTCAGCGATTTAGGCGCCGTCCGGCATTTGAAACAGCTCAATCCGAATCTGTTGATCGGCGTCGGCGGTTGCGTGGCGAGTCAAGAAGGCGCGGCGATTGTGAGCCGGGCGCCCTATGTTGATTTTGTTTTCGGTCCGCAGACGCTGCATCGAATACCCGAGTTGATTGCCAAGCGCCGCCAATCCGGCAAAGCCCAAGTCGATATTTCCTTCCCCGAAATCGAAAAATTCGACCATCTGCCGCCGGCGCGAGTCGAAGGGCCAACGGCGTTTGTTTCCATTATGGAAGGCTGCAGCAAATACTGCAGCTTTTGCGTCGTACCGTACACGCGCGGCGAAGAAGTTTCCCGCGGCTTCGAAGATGTATTGACCGAAGTTGCAGATCTCGCCGATCGCGGCGTCAAAGAAGTCACCTTGCTCGGCCAGAATGTGAATGCGTTTCGCGGCAAAATGGAAAATGGCGCGATCGCCGATTTCGCCCATCTGCTGGACTATGTCGCGGCGATGCCAGGCATTGAGCGCATTCGCTACACCAGCTCCCATCCGCGTGAGTTTTCGCAACGTTTGATCGACGCCTATGGAAAAATTCCGCAACTGGTGAGCCAGGTGCATTTGCCGGTGCAATCGGGGTCTGATCCCATTCTCGCGGCGATGAAGCGCGGTTACACGGCGTTGGAGTACAAGTCGATTATCCGTAAGTTGCGTGCGGTGCGGCCCGATGTGTCGATCTCATCGGATTTCATTATCGGTTTTCCAGGTGAAACGGAACAAGATTTTCAAGCGACCATGAAGCTAGTCGAAGACGTTGGCTTCGATGGCAGCTACAGTTTCATCTACAGCCCGCGCCCCGGCACGCCGGCGGCGGATCTGCACGACGCCGTGCCGCACGAAGCTAAACGCGAACGCTTACAGAAGCTACAAAACAAAATCGAAGAACAGGCTAAATCGTTCAGCGAAAAAATGGTCGGCTCGATCCAGCGCGTCTTGGTCGAAGGCGTTGCGAAAAAAAATGCCGACGAACTCTCTGGCCGCACCGACAACAACCGCGTCGTCAATTTCCCCGGCCAGCCGCGCTTGATCGGCCAATTCGTCGACGTGAACATTCTCTCCGCCATGCCGCATTCACTGCGCGGCGAGTTAGTATTGCTTCACTAGCCGTTGAAAGCCGCAATCCTAAGTACGCCCGTTGATGTGATCTTCACGCCGGTGGACAACCAGCGCCTGGCGAATTTGTGTGGCCCGCTGGAAGGTCATTTGCGTCAAATCGAAACGGCGCTCAAGGTGACGATTTCGCGCCGCAGCGAAAATTTTCAGATCGATGGCGCAGAGGACAATAGCGCAAAAGCCGAGAAAGTGCTGCGCGCGTTGTATCAGTCCGCGACGCGGGAACTTCAGGTCGAAGACGTGCAATTGCATCTGATCGAGATCATTTCGGCGCAACCGCAAGGCGTGAATAGCTCGCAATCGCCGATGCTGCTGACGCGCCGTAGCGATCTGCGCGGTCGCACGCCACGCCAGATCGAATATCTCAACAACATTCAAGCGCGCGACATCACCTTCGGCATCGGCCCGGCCGGTACCGGAAAGACCTATCTCGCCGTCGCCTGCGCGGTGGATGCGTTGCAGCGCGACAAAGTAAAGCGGCTGGTGCTGGTGCGTCCCGCGGTCGAGGCGGGCGAAAAGCTCGGTTTTCTGCCTGGCGACCTGGCGCAAAAAGTCGATCCCTATTTACGGCCGCTGTACGATGCGCTGTACGATTTAATGGGTATCGAGAAAGTGGAAAAACTATTCGAGCGGGGCACCATTGAAATCGCGCCGCTCGCCTACATGCGCGGACGCACGCTGAATCATTCCTTCATCATTCTCGACGAAGCACAAAACACCACGCCGGAACAAATGAAAATGTTCCTCACGCGCATCGGTTTCGGCACCAAGGCGGTCATCACCGGCGACGTTACGCAAATCGACCTGGCGCGCGGCCAGAAGAGCGGCCTGATCGATGCGCGCGCCGTGCTGCAAGATATCGAAGCCATCGCCTTTACCATTTTCCAATCGGAAGATGTGGTGCGCCACCCCATCGTGCAAGCCATCGTCAACGCCTACGAGCGCCATGCCAAAGGCAATCAAGGCATCCCCTAAGCTTGCCCTTGCCGTTCAGTACGCGACCCAGGATCAACGCGTTCCCTCGCGCGGCCAATTGCGTCGTTGGATTTACGCCGTGCTAGAGCGCGATGCGACGATTACGCTACGCATCGTCAGCGCGAAAGAAGGCCGTGCACTCAATCGTGATTACCGCGACAAAGACTACGCCACCAATGTGCTGACCTTTGTTTACGATGCGACGCCCGACGGTGCAGTGAGCGGCGACATCGTGCTGTGTGCACCCGTTATTGCGAAAGAAGCGCGGGAGCAGCGCAAGGAATTGCAGCATCACTATGCCCACCTGGTCACGCACGGAACATTGCATCTACAGGGTTACGATCACGAAGCCGACAACGATGCGCGGGTTATGGAGCAACGGGAAGTCGCCTTATTGGCGCGCCTAAAAATTGCGAATCCCTATGGCGCGTGAATTGCGCCGCTCTTAAGCTTGGCAAAAAATAAATCTGAAGAAAACAAAGGCCGCCATGAGCCGC
>JANNMV010000464.1:0-5173 GCA_031398205.1 Pseudomonadota bacterium
TCACTCGAAAGGAAAAGGGCCATTCCTCAGAATGATCGACTATAGCAACAACCGATCATGAAGCTATGCTCTGCGTTCGAGTTTGTAGCGTGTCCCACAATAAGGGCAAAGCGCCTCGCCGGTCGATTCGATGGACAAAAACACCCGTGGATGGGTGTTCCATAACTTCATCGACGGCAGCGGACAATGCAACGGCAGATCCGCCGCCACCACGTCGACGAAACGGTGATTGAGTTCTGTGGGTTTTGCTTGCGTCATTAAACGTAAGCAAGCCAATCGTTGTATTTTTCTGAGCGGCCGTTGACGATATCAAAAAATGCCGTCTGCAATTTTTCCGTGATCGGACCGCGTTTGCCGGCGCCGATCACACGGCCATCCAGTTCGCGAATCGGCGTAACTTCCGCGGCGGTGCCGGTGAAAAACGCTTCGTCGGCAATATATACGTCGTCCCGCGTTAAACGTCGCGTAACGAGGGCTAGATCTAAATCCTTGGCGAGGCGATGAATCGTGTTGCGGGTGATCCCGGTCAGCGCCGATGCGATTTCCGGCTCGTAAATCACGCCGTCTTTGACGATGAACAAATTCTCGCCGGCGCCTTCGGCAACGAATCCGTCCACGTCAAGCAACAAACCTTCATCGTAGCCGTGATCGGTCGCCTCCATATTGGCGAGAATGGAATTGGCGTAAGTCGATGCAATCTTCGCCCGTGCCATGGTCACATTAACGTGGTGGCGCGCGAACGACGAGGTCTTCACGCGGATGCCTTTCTCCAATCCATCAGCGCCCAGATAGGCGCCCCATGGCCAAGCGGCGATAGCGACGTGTACCTGCGCCCCTTTCGGCGACACACCCATTTTCTCCGAGCCGTAAAATGCGATTGGCCGCACGTAACACGATTCCAATTGGTTCTCGCGCACGACTTGGCGCTGCGCATCCATCAATGTTGCGCGATCCCAGGGTAGTTTCATCATGTAGATGTGGGCGGAATTGAACAGCCGATCCGTGTGTTCCTTGAGGCGGAAAATCGCTGTGCCACGTGCCGTTTTGTAGGCGCGCAATCCCTCAAATACCGAGAGGCCATAGTGCAACGAATGGGTGAGAACGTGGGTGGTCGCATCGCGCCACGGCACCATCTTGCCATCGTACCAAATCAGGCCATCACGGTCTGCCATCGACATTGTAAAACTCCAGCATAAAAAGGAAAATTATAGCCGATTTTCGTGGTACCTTCGTCAGTTGCACTCGTTGCGACCCTGAGGATAAACTACTATGACGATCAAAGCACTCGCCTTCGATGCCTATGGAACGATATTCGATGTCCATTCGGTAATCGCGTTGTGCGAAGCGTTTTTTCCCGGTCGCGGGCCCGCGCTGAGTCAGCTCTGGCGCAGCAAACAACTCGAATACACCTGGCTACGCAGCTTAATGGGCGCCTACCAAGACTTCTGGCATATCACCGAGGCCGGCCTGGTATTTGCATGCGAATCGCTAGGCCTGCAACTGACCGGCGATAAACGCGCACGATTAATGGATGCGTATCTGCATCTCTCGCCCTACCCCGATGTGGCGCCGGCGCTCAAGCGGCTTCAACATTTGCCGCTGGCTATTCTTTCCAACGGCGCACCGCGCATGCTGTCCGACGTCGTGGCAAACGCGAATCTCGGCACGTATTTCACGCACCTGTTGAGCGTCGATAGCGTAAAAATATTCAAACCGCATTGCAGCGTTTATCAATTAGCGCCCGATACCTTTGATGTCGCGGTGCAAGAAATAGGCTTTGTGTCCTCAAATGGCTGGGATATTGCTGGCGCAGCCCATTTCGGCTTTCGCACTTTCTGGATCAACCGTAATAATCAGCCGCCGGAAGCGCTTGGCGCAGCGCCGTATCGCATCGTTTCAACGCTGCAAGATGTTGCTGACGAACTGCAAAATGTCAGTTAGGATACCGTCAATTACAATTCTGTAATGATCTGTATCCCTTAACATTTAAGCGCAAAAAAATATTATGTTGCAAGCCGCGCAATCCCCATTGGAACGCCTCGCGATGGCCGAAAAAACAGCGGCAGCGAACCTACTAGGAAACGCCGCCGATAACAAGCTGTCGCGCGACTTGCTCATTTTCGCAGCCGGGTTGATGACCTTCGCGACGATTTTTTGGCTGGCGATCTATTGGTGGATGGGCATTCGCCTCGACAGCACCTTGCCACTGCTGTGTCAGCTATTGTCCGCTGTCAGCGTCGCCATCTACTGGAAAACCGGCAACCTCGCATTTCTACGCACGTTCCAGTTGTCATTGTTCTTGTTTGTACCCTTCGTCATGCAATGGGCGATAGGCGATTTCGTCTCGTCCAGCGGCGTAATGTTATGGGCCGTGCTCGCCCCCATCGGCGCGCTCATCTTCCACGGCGAGAAAGAATCGTTACCGTGGATCGTGGCTTATTTGATTTTCACCGGCGTATCCGGCGCGTTGGACTATTACTTGCTGGTTGATCGACATCTGAAGTTGCCACTACAAATCGTCGCCGTGTTTTTTGTGCTCAACTTCGCAGCGATCTCGACCATCATCTACTACCTCGTGCGCCATTTCATCCGCGAAAAAGCCACCAGCCGACTCGCCCTCGAAGCGGAACAAGGGCGCTCTGAAAAATTGCTCCTAAATATTTTGCCCGCGCCCATCGCTGAACGTTTGAAGCGCGACGAGCGTACCATCGCCGATGGTTACGCGGACGTTTGCGTACTGTTTGCCGACCTGGTGAACTTCACCAAACTGTCGGAAGAAATGTCGCCGAATCAAATCGTGGCGCTGCTCAATCAGATTTTTTCCGCGTTTGACGAACTTGCCGAAAATCACGGCCTGGAAAAAATCAAAACCATCGGCGACGCCTATATGGTCGCCGGCGGCCTCAACCATCGCGGCGACCACGACTACGTCATCGCCACTGTGGAGATGGCAAACGACATGCACGCAGCGATCGCAAGACTAACGCCCAGCGGCCGCGAGCCACTCGCGTTACGCGTCGGCATCGCCACCGGCCCCGCCGTCGCGGGCGTCATCGGCACGAAGAAATTCATCTACGATTTGTGGGGCGATACGGTGAACATCGCCAGCCGCATTCACGGCGAAGCGGCAGTAAAAACCACGCTGGTCGACACCACGACATACAAGCGCCTCTACACCCGCTTTACGTTTTCTGAGCCGCGCCGTGTAACATTAAAGGGTAAAGGCGATGTGCAGATTTATGAGTTGCAAACGCGCAGTGTGTAGCGGTCGAACTATCTCATCACACGTCGGCCCGTCGAACGGCAAAGCTATTTCACTTTGACGCACAGTAGCGCGCGCGACACTACGCCACAAGCCATATCCCATGCGCCTCCTGGCGCAACCTCGTACGCGACGCACTATCCATGCGGCTCCTGGCATGCCGTTAGTATGAAATTGGGTATCACATTTAGCCCCAATAAATCGGCTAAGTTCTAGTTAAATCGCGCGACGTATTGCAGCCTACGCAGCGCGAAATTTGAACGCATCCCTACGACGGCAAGCAGCGACCCTGGCCAGCGCGTTCACTGCCAGCAATTGCGCCGATGCTAAAATCAGGCGATATTTTGGATTCCGAATTCACAGTGCTAAAATCTTGGTTTTCCTAGAAACATTCTTTTTGCCGCACAGCCAATGCAAGTATTGAATCCACTAATATCGAGAGTTGATCGGGTCTACGAGGCCATTCTGGCGGACAACCCGTTGGATGCCGAGGTCAGTGGATCCCAATGGAGTTACTCGCGCCGCGCGATGGGCCTAACTTGACGAAACAATATCGCCTACTTAATAGTCCAATACTGGTGGTTCATCGAATCGGTTTCGGTGAAATATCATGCAAAATTTATAGGGACAAATAATGACCAAATTTGCGCCATTCATTCGCTGCTTTTCCGTTGCACTGCTTTGCGTTATTTCACTATGGGCGCGACCGACATTTGCCGCCGGCGCAGTTGAAATGCAAGTCGAGCATATCCTGGTTCAGTCGATCGATGAGTACAATCTAGCAATGGAGTCAAGCGATTCTTCCGGATTGATGAAATATTTCACCGATAACGTACAGCGGCGTAGCCCACTGTCGCAGCAGACCGGGAAGAAGGATTTCTCGGAATACTTCGCTTGGGAATTCAAGAATTTTCAAGCCCAATATGTAACAAAGAAAATAATCGTCAGCGGCCGTTCCGCCGCGATTTTATTCGTTTGGGATGCAGTCCATAAAGCATCCGGTACACCATTAAAGCTGGAGATGGTTGGTATTTACGAATTGGCGTCGAGCGGCAAATTCGATTCCGTGAGCTTTTATTACGATACGGCAAAGGCTGGGAAATTTCTCGTCGAGGCCAAATAGGGAGAAAGGAAATGAAACGCGAACTGACCGGCCTTGCCGTTTCGTTTGTACTGTTCATGGGGTTCGCATTGAACGGAATTTGTGTTGCCAACGCGGAACCGGCGTGCGCGACCGACGATGAAGCCGCTTGTAAAGCGGAAAAAGATGCGCGGATGGCGATGTACAGCGCCGGGCGAATTGCCTATGAAAACGCGCGCACGACCGGAAATTTTACGGAGGCTTACACACTCGCGCGCAAACTTGCAACTAGCGGCGACAAAAACGGTGACCGCCTATACAAGATGGTTAATATGCAACTGGGATGGGGTGCGCACAAAGATCTGGTGCAAGCCTACGTATGGCTAAGTGAAGGTGTCGCAGACGGCGTCGATTACGT
Source organism: Pseudomonadota bacterium (assembly GCA_031398205.1). Lineage (GTDB taxonomy): Bacteria > Pseudomonadota > Gammaproteobacteria > Burkholderiales > JALYOK01 > JALYOK01. The sequence continues at coordinate 4,762 of JANNMV010000464.1, forward strand.
TCCGCTTTGGCGTGACAGGCTAACGGAAAAAATGACGCCCGAACAACTCGCCGAAGCAAAGAAAAAGGCAGGCAACTAGGCCGGCCTTTCAATTCAGATTAACAATTGCGGTTGGCTTATTGACTGGGCGTCAGATCTTTCTTGATGAAGTAAGCCAGTGTTTCTATCAACTCGTCGTCGACGATGCCTTTGAATGGCGGCATGCCTTTTCCGGCGCGGCCATTGGTAATCACTTCAATTAACTCTTCGTGCGTGAGCTTGGTAACGCGTAAATCCGCGCCGTAACCACCCTCACTCGGGCCACCGCGTCCGTCGTACTTGTGGCAAAGCACGCAGTTGGTCGTAAACGATTCCCGCCCGCCGCCACGCGGTACTTTGATGACCGGCCGATCGCCTTCTTCGGCAAACACCG
>JANNMV010000499.1:0-1638 GCA_031398205.1 Pseudomonadota bacterium
CGGCCGTTTGACGAGAATTGACAATCTCTTACCGTTGTCGTACCGCGCGCGTCGTGGCATAATTTCTGTTTTACTTTTCACCTCGCTATGGCTGCTCTTACCCTCTACGACAAACTTTGGAACGCTCATCTTGTTCATGAGGACTCCGACGGCACTGCGTTGATTTACATTGACCGGCATTTGGTGCACGAAGTCACCAGTCCCCAGGCATTCGAAGGCCTGCGCCTCGCCGGGCGACAGCCGTGGCGCATCGGTTCGGTGGTCGCGACGGCGGATCACAACACGCCGACCAAAGATTGGGATCAAGGCATCAAGGATCCGATTTCGCGCACGCAAGTGGAAACACTCGACGCCAATATCAAAGCGTTCGGCGCCAAGGCCTATTTTCCGTTCCTCGATAAACGGCAGGGCATCGTACACGTGATCGGCCCGGAGCAGGGCGCTACTTTGCCCGGCATGACGGTGGTGTGCGGCGATTCGCACACCAGTACCCACGGCGCGTTTGCTGCGTTGGCGATGGGCATCGGCACCAGCGAAGTCGAGCATGTACTGGCGACGCAAACCTTGGTGCAAAAAAAAGCCAAGGCGATGTTAGTGCGCGTCGAAGGTTCGCTGTCAAAATTCGTTACCGCGAAAGATGTCGCCCTCGCGGTCATCGGCAAGATCGGCACCGCGGGCGGCACGGGTCACGCGATCGAATTCGCCGGCAGCGCGATTCGCGGCTTGTCGATGGAAGGCCGCATGACTTTGTGCAACATGGCGATCGAGGCGGGCGCGCGCGCCGGCATGATCGCCGCCGACGAGACGACGGCTCAATACGTCAAAGGTCGTTCCTTCGCGCCAAAGGGCGAGGATTGGGAGAAGGCCGTCGCTTACTGGCGCACATTGCATTCTGACGAAGGCGCGAAATTCGATGCGATCGTCGAGATCGATGCGGCGACCATCACGCCGCTGGTGACCTGGGGCACTTCGCCGGAAATGGTCGTGACCGTTACCGATCGCGTGCCCGATCCCGATAAAGTTAAAGATGCCACCAAGCGCGAAGGTATGGAGCGCGCGTTGACCTATATGGGCTTGACGCCCGGTACGCCGATCACATCGATCAACGTCGATAAGATTTTTATCGGTTCCTGTACCAATTCGCGTATCGAGGATTTGCGCGAGGCGGCGTCGGTCGTTAAAGGCCGTCGCATCGCCAGCAATATCAAACTCGCGATGGTGGTGCCCGGTTCCGGCCTGGTGAAAGCGCAGGCCGAGCACGAGGGTTTGGACAAAATTTTTGTCGCGGCCGGATTTGAATGGCGCGAGCCGGGTTGCTCGATGTGCTTGGGCATGAACGAGGATCAACTCTCGCCGGGCGAGCGTTGCGCGTCAACGTCGAATCGCAATTTTGAAGGTCGGCAAGGTACCGGCGGGCGCACGCATTTGGTCAGTCCGGTGTTGGCTGCCGCGGCGGCGATTGCCGGGCATTTCGTCGACGTCAGAACGTTGTCATAGAGCGAACATGGAAAAATTTATCCGTTTACAAGGATTGGTCGCGCCGCTGGATCGCGCCAACGTCGATACCGATGCGATTATTCCGAAGCAGTTTTTAAAGTCGATCAAGCGCACCGGCTTCGGGCCGAATTTGTTTGACGC
>JANNMV010000519.1:0-4048 GCA_031398205.1 Pseudomonadota bacterium
CGATCCGGGTATCGGCAAATCAACACTACTGTTGCAAGCGTTGGCGCACATGAATACGACGCAATCGACGCTGTATGTCAGCGGCGAAGAATCGCTGCAACAAATCGCGTTGCGCGCCCAGCGCTTGCAAGTGGAAGCAAAGTCGATGAAGTTGCTGGCGGAAATCCAACTGGAAAAAATCCAGAAAGTGCTCGCCGAGCAAAAACCGAAAATTGCCGTGATCGATTCCATTCAAACCGTGTATACCGACGCGCTGACCTCATCGCCAGGCAGCGTCGCCCAGGTGCGTGAGTGTTCCGCGCAACTTACACGCGTTGCCAAAGCGAGCGGCACGGCGTTGATTTTAATCGGTCATGTGACGAAGGAGGGCGCGCTCGCCGGGCCGCGCGTGCTTGAGCACATGGTCGATACGGTGTTGTATTTCGAGGGCGATACCAATTCCAGTTTTCGCCTGGTGCGGGCGTTCAAGAATCGCTTTGGAGCGGTGAACGAACTCGGTGTCTTTGCCATGACGGACAGGGGGTTAAAAGAGGTCGCTAACCCATCCGCGTTATTTTTGTCGCAGCACGGCGAGCCGGTGGCGGGCTCGTGCATCACCGTCACGCAAGAAGGCACGCGGCCGTTGTTGGTGGAAATACAGGCGCTGGTCGATCAAAGCCATTCCGGTAATCCGCGCCGCCTCAGCGTCGGCTTGGAACAGAATCGCCTCGCCCTGTTGCTGGCGGGCTTGCATCGGCACGCGGGCATCGCTTGTTTCGATCAGGATGTCTTCGTGAACGCCGTCGGCGGCGTTAAAATATCGGAACCGGCGGCGGATTTGGCGGCCATATTGGCCATCGTGTCGTCGTTTAAAAACCGCCCGCTGGCAGACAAGATGGTGGTGTTCGGCGAGGTGGGTTTGACCGGCGAAATACGTCCGGTGTTGCGCGGCCAAGAGCGCTTGAAAGAAGCAGCCAAGCTTGGCTTTACGCGCGCTCTCATACCCGCCGCGAATCGGCCGAAGCAAGCCATCGCGGGCATGGAAGTAATTGCAGTCAAGCGTGTTGAAGATGCACTGAAGCAGGGTTTCGACTAATGGTTTTGTTAAAAGGAGTCTAGTATGGTTAAAAAACTTTTTATCCTGGCAATTCTCGCGTCACTGGTTGCCTGTCAATCGGTGAAAACCACCAGCAGCGGCGCCGTAGGTGTGGAGCGTAAACAGAGCATGTTCCGCGGTCTGTCGACGGAGCAAGTGAATGCGTCCGCCGTGGACGCTTACAAAGAGGAATTGAATAAGGCGCAGCAGAAAAACGCGCTCAATACCAATCAGCCGCAGTTAGCGCGCTTGCGCACCATTGCCAATCGCCTGACGCCGCACACCGGTGTGTTTCGACCGGATGCACTGAAATGGGCTTGGGAAGTGAATCTGCAAACCAGCGAGGAGCTTAACGCCTACTGCATGCCCGGCGGCAAGATTATGTTTTACACCGGCATCATCGATAAGTTGAAACTCACCGATGCCGAAATCGCCGCCATCATGGGTCACGAAATTGCCCACGCGCTGCGCGAGCATGGGCGGGAACGCATGTCGCAGCAAATGGGGCAAAGCGCCGCCGTCGGCGTCGGCGCGGCGGTGCTAGGTCTGGGCGAGGGAGGCGCGAATCTGATCGGCATGGTGGCGCAGGTCACCTTCGGTTTACCGCATAGCCGCACCCATGAATCCGAAGCCGATATCATCGGCCTGGAACTGATGGCACGTGGCGGTTACGATCCGAATGCCGCGGTGAACGTGTGGAAAAAAATGGCCGAAGCGGCGAAGGGCGGCGCGCCGCAATTCTTGAGCACCCATCCGTCCCACGACACGCGCATCAAAGATTTGGAAAAGAATATTCCGAAAGTGATGCCGCTGTACCAGGCGGCACCCAAAGCTTAGTACGAAATCATCCGGCCAGGCGCCGCTCCCAGCGTGCCTCCTGGCACGGCATCGCCGGGGAGCCGCGCTCCTATTGCCTCCCAGCCTGAGCATACAAATTTTCCAACGGTCTATATCAAAAGTCGTACGACTTCTGTCCAATTGCGCGATCTGGCGAAGCGCGTAATCATGGCCACCTCATGAGCCAGTTCAATTCGCGTTGCAGATTGGGCCGGCGATTCATAGTCGAGGTTGATTAGGAGAGCTGGAATGAAATCGTTACTTGTCGTTGTCTCGGTGTTGCTGTTCAGTTTAAGTACCTCCGCTTTCGCGGTTTGCCAAAAGGATGGCAAATCCTACCAAACCGGCGATCAAGTCGGACCGTTTACGTGTATGGCCGATGGCAGTTGGCGCCGCTAACAGTCTTCGGAGGTGTGAAATGGCTGGTGTACATACTTTTCCCGTAGCGGTTGCGGATCAACCGCGTAAAGAGAGCGGCGAAGTCAGCGAATCGAATTCGTTAACGGCTGCTGAGTTCAAGGCCTGGGTTCGCGAGATACTCGACTGGGTGGTGAAGTTGTTGCCGGTGATCGCGACAATTTTACTTGCCTTTCTGGCCGAAAACTACAAGCAATCACTCACCACATCGACCTTGCTGAGCGAGCGCGAGAAGGCCGATAGTCAGTTGCGTACCGAGATGTTTTCCCGGCTGGTGGATCCGATCTCTGGCGCGAAATCGGGTACCGATGTGTCGCGCGAACGCGAGCAGTTATTGGCGGAATTATTGTCGCTTAACTTCCACGAACACATCGGCCTAAAGCCGTTGCTCAGTCACGTCGACGGGCGGCTCGCGCGCGAGAGCGTGGACATTGACGAAGCCAAGGCTGAGGCCGCGCGTTTGGCGCGTCAGTCATTTCGTTCGGTGGTCGGGTCGGTGATTGCGCGGCAGACTGCGATGCTGACGCGAAGCAACGGCGACGGAAGTAACGAGAGTGGCGCGCAAATTCAGAAACTCGACATTGGTCTGCCGAATTTGGACGCTAAGCTGGCCGCGACGTTGCAACAAAAAAATGACTTAGTGAAGCGATTCAACGAGCCAATCGAGTTGGAGAATCCGGCGCGCACTCACAGCCTATTTCTCACCGTCAGAGAACCGAATTGGGACAACGAGTCCTTTCGTGTGGAGGTCGGCATATACGCGAAGAAATCCGGTGTAGAGCTCGCCAAACACGACTTTCAACTGTCATGGTTCGATTTTCCGCTGACCGACAACACTCTGCTCGCCGACGGCACGCGCTTCGCGATCGTATTGGATCAGGTCTACGACACCGACGGGCGAATTGCCGGCGGCAAGCTGGATCAAGGCAAATCCGATGTGACGAAGCGCGTTCGGATAAGCATAGTTTGGTTCCCCAAGGATTACATCGCCGCGCGCGAGCGACCGACCAACTATCGCGAATTCCGCAAGAGCTTGGGATTGGGCGAAAGCTGAAACACCCCTGCCGGAAGGCGCTGTCTACTTGCCTCCTGGCAGGGCATTGCCTGCGAGCCGCGCTAGCACTACTTCGTGGCATGGTTGGTCGGTGTAATTTGATCTGGGCGTACAATGAAACTCACGCTCAACCATCCATCGAATCCATGGACATCCGCTTCCTAGGTGCGGCGCAGGAAGTCACCGGCTCCTGCTATTTGGTTAAAACCAATCGCGTAAAATTCATTGTCGATTGCGGTCTCTTCCAAGGTGGGCCGGAATCCTATCGCAAGAATCTCGCGGCCTTCCAATTTGAGCCGAATGCAATCGATTTCGTTCTGCTCACCCATGCCCATACCGATCATGCTGGTTTGTTACCGCGCTTGTCGGCGTTTGGTTTCAAGGGGCCGATCTACGCGACGGATGCGACGGTCGATTTGCTGCAAGTGATGTTGCTCGACAGCGCCCACATCCAAGAATCCGAAGCCCTGTGGCAAAACAAGCGGCGTCACAAACAGAGCAAGGGCGCGCGCGCTGACGTCGCGCCGCTCTACACCGTTGCCCAGGCGCAAGAATGTTTGAAGCAATTCGACGACGTTGCCTATGGCGTGGAGTTCAAGCCGCATGATGATGTGCGCGTGCGTTTTCAAGACGCGGGGCACATTCTCGGCTCGGCGAGCATCGAA
>JANNMV010000536.1:0-2535 GCA_031398205.1 Pseudomonadota bacterium
TCGTTGGGAAAAAGGATCAGAATTGTTTTTTCTGTCATTCTTCTTGCTTCGCGTCGGTTAAATTACGGCCCGATCAAGCGTGAAACCTTTCATTAAATGATTCAGTTGCGGATCACGCGCCAATCGCGCCAGATCGTCCGGACTATCCACGTCCCAAATCGGCGCCAACCCATGCCAACGCAGGCCATGATCCCTTAGTCTACCGAGAGTTGCGTTCATTACCAAGGCCGTTCCCCAAGGAATATCGGTAAATATTTCCGCCACCTCCCCTGCGACACCCACCAGACCGTAACCACCGTCTTCCGCCGGGCCCAAAACAACGTCATTATCCTCCGCCAACGCGGTCGCTGCGGACTGCAAATAGGCGGGCGTAATCGACGGACAGTCGCTGCCGATGAGTATCGCGCGATCGGCGTGGGTCAGGCTCGCTTCGAGTGCGGCACGCATTTTGATGCCTAAATCGCCACTTACTTGCGCTTTCAATTCGAGTTTAAAATAGGCACGGCATTGGTTGAAAAACGAGTCGTGAATATCCGGCATGCAGCATAACTCAATTGGCCCGAGAGCCGCTCTGGACGCGGTCTCCAGCGTATGCCACAGCAACTCGCGATGCAGCGCGGCGGCTTGATGCGGGGAAAGCGGTGGGCACAGCCGGGTCTTCACTTCACCGGCAATGGGCGCTTTGGCGAACACTTGCAACACACAACCGCGGCGCTTAGCCATTGGCGCGATTCGGATAGTAGCGTTGCGCCAGCACGGATGGATCGGCGCCGCGCCAGTAAGCGTAACGCAGGCGCCACATCAGCCAAATGGTGCGCCAGGCGCCGTGCTGCTCCCAACGGCGGCTCGAGGTCGTGATCGTGGTGCCGAGGCAAATGGGCCGTTCAATGCGCTTCAAGCGTGCGCTAAGCGCGATATCTTCCATCAAGGGGATGACCGGAAATCCGCCGATGGAGTCGAATAGTTTGCGCTCAACGAAAATGCCTTGATCGCCGGTGGCGATGCCGGTTAAACGCGACCGCGTGTTCATGAACCACTCGATGGTGCGAAACAGGAATCGATTACCGCTGAGTTGAATGTTGAAGCGGCCCCAGCGTCGGCCGCTGGCGTTCATCGCCGCGGCGATGACCACATCGCCATGCCGCGGAAAAATACAATCGGCGTGCAGAAAGAGAATCACCGCGCCGCTCGCCACCACGGCGCCGGCGTTCATTTGCCGCGCTCGGCCACGGGCGCAGCAGACGATTTGATCGGTGAGTGGCGCGGCATGCTCAAGTGTCGCGTCGCTGCTGCCGCCATCAACGACGATCAACTCGTGACCCGCATGGCGCAATGGTTGCAGCGAGTGGAGGAAATGCGCTATGCCATCGGCTTCATTGAAAACGGGAATGACGATGGACAGGCGCATAGTTAAGCGCAGTTCACTTCGGCGCTGTTCCGTTCAAGTTCCAATCATAATCGAGATGCTTCACCTTATAGCCGTCCGCCGCCAGTTCTTTTGCGACATCCGCATCGCTCACGTATTTGGCGATAAATTTCTGCGCCGAGCCGGCGCTTTTTTCGAAGTCCTCGGCAAACCATTTAAAGATTTGCGATAGGTAGGCGATTTTTTCTTTTTTGTCGAAGTGATTGCGCGTCGGATCGTTGACGAAGCGGCGCGTGTTGTCATCGAGTTGCTCTTCCAGCTTCGCGGCAGTGAATGCATCGAGACGAATTTCCGGACACGACACTGAGGCACATACGATCGCAAAGTGAATGCGCGGCTCGTCCAGCTTGCGCAAAATTTCATGCTCGATATTGTGCAAATTCGTTTCCCCGCCAGCGAGCTTGAACTTGGCGGATTTGAAAAACAAATGTCGGCCGATAAAGTTCGACGGCGATCTACCGTCGAGAATGCCCTTCATGGCAAGCGCGTTGTAGGCGTTCATGTAGTACACCAATTTATCGCTTTTCGCGCTCGGCGCCGGCGCAGCGGCAAGCTGCTCCAAATAGGTCGAAAAGGACTTATCAGCGGCGATGGCCGGATAGTTCACCTGGCCGTCTTTGGTGTGGGCTTTCAACACGCTGTCGTACAAACCGTGGTCGACTTCGGCAGACGCTGACGCGGCAGTAACAATCAGTGCGGCGAATAGAACTTTGGGCATCGAGCGGTACAAAATCATTCACTCCTAAAATTAATGTAGTCACAATAACGGCCAACGTCACGCGACAGCATACAACGGCCTAAGCGGGATTGTTTTTCGCCTTGAATTTCTTGTACAAAACCGGAATAAGCGCAAATACACCGAGCAGCACGAAGGCGCCAATGATGGGCGGCGTCAACAAATCTTTAGTGGACGAGATGCGTCCTAAGTTCTGGCCGAGATTGGCGAATACAAAGGTGCCGGGCAAAATCCCGATGGCTGTCGCGGTGATGTAAGTTTTGAGCGAGACGTTGGTGAAGGCGGGCGCGAGATTCACCAGCCAGAATGGGAACAACGGCACGAGGCGCAGGAACAGCAAATAATTAAAAGCATCTTGGGTAAAGCCTTCGTT
>JANNMV010000541.1:0-2802 GCA_031398205.1 Pseudomonadota bacterium
GCGCGCATGCGCAAACCGTCGGAACGCTGGGATCCGCGCAGTTACGGCATCGGCGCACAGATCCTGCGCGAACTCAACGTCGGAAAAATGCGCTTGATGGCGCAACCGAAAAAGATGCCCAGCTTAGCCGGCTTTGGCTTGGAAATTACCGGATACGAAACTCCTGACACACTATGAAACGACTGGAAACTAATTTAGACGGCGCCGGCCTGCGTATCGGCATCGTGCAAGGGCGCTTCAATGCGGACGCCGGCGCCGGGCTGCTCGAATCCTGCCGCGAAGTGCTGCGCACGAACGGCGTGTACGACAACGACATCACTATCGCCAGCGTGCCAGGCGCGTTGGAAATTCCACTCACTTTGCAGCGTATGGCGCAGAGCGGGAAATTCGACGCGCTAATCGCGCTCGGTGCGGTGATCCGCGGCGAGACCTATCATTTCGAGATTGTGTCGAATGAATCGGCGGCGGGCATTACGCAAGTGCAACTCGATACCGGCGTGCCGATCGCCAACGGCATACTCACCACCGATAACGACGATCAGGCCCATGCGCGCAGCGCCGAAAAGGGCGCCGATTGCGCCAAAGCCGCAATCGAAATGGCGAACCTGTTGAAACAAATTCAATGAAGTCGGCCCGCCGCCGTGCGCGCGAAATGACCCTGCAGGCGCTTTATCAATGGCAGTTATCGGGCCAGACCACGGCGTTTATCGAACAGCAATTCATCGAAGGTAAAGATTACGCCTTGGCCGATCAAACCTATTTTGGCTTGTTATTTTCCGGCACGGTGAAGGAAGCGGCGGTGCTGCAGGCTGCGCTCACACCTTACTTGGATCGGAAATTCGCCGAATTGAGCCCCGTCGAATGCGCGATACTCTTACTTGCGAGCTACGAACTCGCCTATCAAATCGACATTCCCTACCGCGTCGTGATCAACGAAGCGGTGGAGTTGGCGAAAAGTTTCGGTGGTACCGATGGCCACAAATATGTCAACGGCGTACTCGACAAACTCGCTGCGAAGGTTCGTAGCGTCGAGATCAACGCGCGCTAGTTTCTTGTCATGCCCCTCGGGGAATTCGATCTCATCCGCCGCTTCTTCACGCGCGACACGCCAAGCGCGAAGCTCGGCATCGGCGATGATGCCGCACTGCTCTCAATCACGCCCGGCAATGCGCTCGCCGTCTCAACGGACATGCTGGTATCGGGCCGACACTTTTTCCCCGAGGCCGATCCGTATTTCCTGGGCCGCAAAGCACTCGCCGTGAACCTGTCGGACATGGCAGCCATGGGCGCAAAACCGCGCTGGGCGACATTGTCATTGGCGCTACCGAACGCGGACGAGGCGTGGCTATTGCCGTTTTCTAATGGTTTTTTTTCCATCGCGGACGAATATGGCGTCGAACTGATCGGCGGCGACACCACCCAGGGAGCATTGAACATCTGCGTTCAGATCATGGGCGAAGTCGAAGCCGATCAAGCGCTGCGCCGCGACGGTGCGAAAATTGGTGACGATATTTGGGTATCCGGCGCGCTCGGCGCTGCGGCCTGTGCGCTCAGTCATTTACAAGGAAAGCTTTCACTATCCGCCGACGAACTTGCCCAATGCGCCCAACGCCTACACAACCCTGCCCCAAGAGTGGCTCTGGGATTGGCTCTTAGAGGCATTGCCAGCAGCGCCATCGATATTTCCGACGGCTTGCTCGCCGACCTCGGCCACATTTTGGAACGCTCGAACGTCGGCGCGGAGATTCGGTTGCGCGACATTCCTTGCGGCAACGAGCTGCGCCAATATTTTTCTGGGGCGCCGGGCCAGCAAGCATTGCTCGCCAGTGGCGACGATTACGAACTGTGTTTCACCGCGCCGCCCACGCACGCGGTGGCCATTGCCAACATCGCCGCGCAATTGCGACTTCCGCTCACGGCCATCGGCCAAACTGTCGCTGGACGCGAATTGATCGTGCGCGATGACAACGGCGCCGCCCTCGATGTGGATCGCCAAGGCTTTGACCATTTCAACTGACCAGCGCGCCGCCATCGATGCCGGATTTTTGACTCGGCATCCGGCCCATTTCATCGCGCTCGGATTCGGCGCCGGCTTGGTTCCCGTGGCGCCCGGCACGGCGGGAACCTGGGTCGCCTACCCAATTTTCTTTTTGTTATTTGGCGAGCTTGCGCTGTGGGCGCAACTCGCAGTCGTCGCGACACTCTTTGCGCTGGGTGTGTGGGCGTGCGCGGTCACGGGCCGCAATCTCGGCGTAGTCGATCACGGCGCAATCGTCTGGGACGAAGTAGTGGCGATGCTGCTGGTGCTGGTGTTCACGCCCTTCGGCTGGGCCTGGTATGGCATCGCGTTCGCAATATTCCGCGTCATGGATATTTGGAAACCGTTTCCGATTCGCCTCGCGGATCGCAAGATCAAAAATGGCTTCGGCGTGATGTTTGACGATTTGCTCGCGGCGATTTATGCCATCGCGATTTTATTGATTTTGCACAGGTGGATACATGGTTGACGAAGAATTGGAGCAACTCGCAATGGATGTCGGGCGGGCATTGAAGAGTACAGGGCTAAACTTGGTCACTGCGGAGTCGTGCACCGGCGGCTGGGTCGGTGAAGCGGTCACCGCCATCGCCGGCAGTTCCGATTGGTTCGATCGCGGCTTCATCACGTATAGCAACGCGGCGAAACGCGACGTGCTTGGTGTCGCTGGAATAACTCTGATCCAACACGGCGCCGTCAGCGAAGAAACGGCGCGGGAAATGGCGCTCGGCGCGTTGAAGCAAAGCCGCGCACAAATTTCTGTCGCC
>JANNMV010000179.1:0-6460 GCA_031398205.1 Pseudomonadota bacterium
GCTGTCCAACGCTGCGAAATTTTCGCCCTCGGGCGCGAGCATCGCCATCGCGGCGCGGCAAATTGATAACCAAATCCGCGTATCGGTAAGCGACTGCGGCCCGGGCGTGCCGGAAGAATTCCGCGACCGCATCTTCCAAAAATTCGCCCAGGCTGATGCTTCCAATACGCGACGAAAAGGTGGCTCGGGATTGGGCCTCAATATCAGCAAAGCCCTCGTCGAGAAGATGGGGGGCAGCATCGGCTACGACTCGGTTGCCGGACAGGGCGCGACTTTCTACTTCGAACTGCCGCAATGGCGCGAGCGCGGCGCCTTGACGGCGGCGGAGGGCGGCGATCGGCGCGTGTTGATCTGCGAAGACGAGCGCGACACGGCGGACCTGATCGCCGTCTATTTGAAACATGCAGGGTTCGTTGCCGATACCGCCTATAGTGCCAGCCAGGCCAAGCAGCTCCTCGCCGAACACCGTTATTGCGCGATGACATTGGACTTACTTCTCCCCGACGAGCACGGCGCGTCTCTAATTCGTGCCGTACGGGCCAACCCCGCGACATCGCGCTTGCCCATCGTAATCGTTTCCCCCGAAACCGGCGACGCGCGCGACGCGCTGGCTCACCTGGAAGCGAGCGTGAGCGCATGGGTAGACAAGCCTTTCACCGCGCAAGGCCTAATTGACGCGGTAGAGCGTGCGCTCGTCCCGGTTGAGCGCTGATGCGACTCTGCGCGGGGATATGCTGTACCGCCAAATGTTTCGGCTCTAGCAGAAATAAAATACGCGTTCTCCCCGACGCCGATCTGCGCTAGCACGCATTCACACGACTTTAAATCGCTATCGCCACGACTCGCACTGCGCTTGCCTTGTGGCAAGGCATGGTCTGGGAGGCGGTATCCATAAGGGTTTCGGGGCAATGACATTTATCGCGCGAGACATTCATGCTTTTTCGTTCCGAGCGCGATATTATAGGGAGCGCGATTTTAATATCGATTAAAACTTCCGCACAGTGCAGCACTTGGCGCGACATCATGGGTTTCAGGGCCCAAACTGGTGTTGAATTTCAACCTTAGAAAAGACTCAACTAGATGCCCAATGGATGGCTGAAGAAGTATTTACCCAGCGCGACGGACGTTAATTCAAACCGCGCATTGCGGATTTTTGGTCGTTTGCTCTCGCGGCCGAGTTTGTGGCATTTGAATCGCCATGGTGTGGCTCGGGGTGTGGCAATCGGTTTGGTGACCGGTCTGATCCCCGGGCCGTTTCAGATTCTCGGCGCGGCAGCGCTGGCGATTGGCTTGCGCGCCAATCTCGCAGTGGCGGCGCTGACCACTTTTTACACCAATCCCATCACCTTCGTCCCACTCTATATCCTCGCCTACAAGATCGGCGCCTTCGCCACCGGCACGACGGCGCCGCCGCCGGCCATCGGTGAATTCAAGGTGCTCGGGGTACTCAGCATGCTCAAGCAGGGGATGCTGTGGATCTATTCCCTGGGTGATACCCTGCTAATCGGCCTGGCGATTCAGTCCAGTTTGTTTGCGGTCATCGGTTATTTCGCGGTTCAATTGGGTTGGCGTTGGATCGTGCAACGCAAATGGAATCGGCGTAAAGCAATGCGCATCGCACGACTGGCGAATTCCTAATAGAGACAATTTTTCGGTGGCATGGCTGAGAGCCGCTCCCAGATTGGCTTCTGCCGATGCATGCCTGGAACCCCGCTCTGGGACTGGCCTTGGGCCATTGCCTTCTGGCGCTGCTGCTATTTCATTTTTCCGCGTCGCGAAATAACGTAAAGAAGTTACTGCTGGTCGTTTCTGCAATGACCTCGACCGACACATTTTTGATCGTGCTTACGCATTCGGCCACGTGTTTGACGTAGGCCGGTTGGTTCAACTTGCCGCGATGGGGAACCGGCGCCAGGTAGGGCGAATCGGTTTCGATCAGCAGGCGGTCCAGCGGCACCTGGCGCACCACTTCGCGCAGGTCGCTGGCGTTTTTGAAGGTGATGATTCCGGAAAATGAAATGTAAAATCCCAAATCCAACGCTGCCTTCGCCACCGCCCATGACTCGGTAAAACAGTGCATCACGCCGCCGACGGCGCCGGCGTCTTGTTCGGCCATGAGGGTGATCGTATCCTCCGCTGCCGCACGGGTATGGATAATCAATGGCTTGGCGCAAGTCTTCGCGGCGCTGATGTGGGTGCGAAAGCGATTCCGTTGCCATTCCAAATCGCCCGTTAGGCGATAATAGTCAAGGCCGGTCTCACCGATGGCGACGACGCGCGGGTGATCGGCGCGATTCAGCAGATCCGTTTCCGATACGTCGGTTGTGTCAAAAAGATGGTCGGGATGGACGCCGACCGAGGCAAATAAATTGTTATGGCGCGCGGCCAGCGCCAGCACCCGCGGCCAATCCTGCAGATTTACGCTGACACACAAGGCATGGCTCACCTGCGCTTCCCGCATATTGTCGAGTAGGGCCGCCTCTTGTTCCGCCAACTCAGGAAAATCAATGTGGCAATGGGAATCAATAAACATTAATAATCAATTTATTATTTAAATAATTTAAAGTATTGAATGAATAATGATTCCCAAAATAACCTCGGATTGAGCGGATGATGAATGAGCCGCTTCGCCGATGATATTTCAAAATTAAAATTCACTAAATCAATTAATTGAACAGTTTTATTCAAGCTGATTTGAGTTTCAGCTCGATCGAGATGGTAGCGGCTTTCCTGCGTCGTCTGGAGGCTGACCAGATCATAGATCCAGGTTTGTAGCCAGCGCAATACACTGGCGGGCGCAAGCTTTAGCACCGATTCCGCCATCGCGATGGCATCGCCCGCGTTCGGCTGTGACAGAGCATCGCAGAAGCGCTTTCGTTGTGTTTGCCACTCCGCATTTTCGCCGTTTTCCAGGGCGTCCAGTGGCGCACGCCCGGCCAGCGCGAGGTTAAGGTCGGGCTCAGGGCAGCGCTGCTCCGCCAGCCAGGCGCTGGCCTGCGCCGGATTCGGCGTGGGCATTTTCAGTAAACGGCAACGACTGCGAACAGTGGGAAGAATTCGCCCAAGATGGTTTGTCACCAGTAAAAATCGAGTCTGCGGCGGTGGCTCCTCCAGCATTTTCAGCAGCGCGTTAGCGGCGTTGAGATTGAGCTGTTCCGCCGGAGAAATAAGAATGACCCGCCCGCTATTTTGATGAGATGTTAGCGCAATAAAATCACCCAACCCTCTGATCTGATGTATGGTGATAAATTCACTTGCCTTCTTTTCTTTCGCGCCGGCGGGTTCGGCGGCAGCTCCCTCGCTCGATTCTTCTTCGGCCTCTGGCGTCACTAAACGAAAATCAGGATGGGCGTTCTGCTCGAAATAGCGGCAGGCATCACATTCACCGCAAGCATAGGCGCTCGCGAGGCGCCGTGTACACAGAAGGCTCTGGGCGAGTGTCTTGGCGAATGCGTGCTTGCCGATGCCGGCGCCGCCGTGCAGTAACAAGCCCTGGGGCATGCGCTCGATTCCGGACTGCCAAAGCTGTTGCCAGATCGGAGTTTGCCAAGGATATAGATTCATAAAATCATACTTCTAAAACTAATTTCTCAATCATTACTTTAATTTCTTCAATACTCAGCGACGAATCGATACGACGAATGCGCGCGGGGAACTGCGTAGCACGCGCAAGATAGTTGCTGCGAACGGCGTCAAAAAAATCGCGTTTTTGTTGCTCGAATCGATCCGGCGCCAGGCCCGCATTCGTTTGCCGCGCCTTGGCGGCAATCGGTTCCAGATCAAACAGCAAGGTCAGATCCGGCGATAATTCGCCCTGTGCCCACTGTTCCAACAAGCGGATCTTGCTTTCCAACACCCCTCGACCGCCGCCTTGATAGGCGTAGCTCGCATCGGTGAAGCGATCGGAAATCACCCAATCGCCGCGCGCCAAGCTCGGCTCAATGACGTTGGCGATATGTTCTCGACGCGCCGCGAACATCAACAGGGTTTCCGTTTCCGCATGCATCGATTCACTCAGCACCAGGGCGCGAATTTTTTCACCGAGCGGCGTTCCGCCCGGCTCACGCGTCAACACCACGCTATGGCCCAAACCGCGAACTAGCTCGGCCAAATACTGGATATGGGTGCTCTTGCCAGCGCCATCAATGCCTTCCAGCGTGATGAATTTTCCGCGCGCCATTTAGCGTTGATACTTATTCACGGCACGATTGTGATCGACCAAGTTCGCGGAAAATTCGTGACTGCCGTCGCCCTTCGCCACAAAGTACAGGGCGTTCGACGACTCTGGATTCAGCGCCGCTTTGATCGCGGCTAGTCCCGGCATGGCGATCGGTGTCGGCGGCATGCCGGCGCGAGTGTAGGTGTTATACGGCGTGTCGCGCAGCAGGTCGATTTTTCGAATGTTGCCGGTGTAACGATCGCCCATGCCGTAAATCACGGTCGGATCGGTTTGCAATAGCATGCGTTTTTTCAGACGATTGATGAATACCGATGCGATTAACGGTCGCTCGCTCGGCAGTCCGGTTTCCTTCTCGACAATCGATGCCATGATCAGCGCTTGATAGGGTTCGCTGTAGGGCAATGACTGATCGCGGGTTTCCCAGGCGCTTGCAAGGCGCTCTTGCATTGCTTTGTACGCGCGTTGGAGTAGTTTCAGATCGCTGGTACCGGGTATGACTAAGTAAGTATCGGGGAAAAATAGCCCTTCCGCGACGGTTTCGATTGCGCCGACTTCGCGCAAAATCTGAATTTCCGATAGATCTTTGCTATCGTGTTTTAGCGACGGATGTTGATCCAGCACTTTACGCATGTCGGCAAAAGTTTGCCCTTCAATAAACTGAACGGGGATCTGCTCGGCTTGCTGGCCTTTGGCGAATAACGCCAAAAGGGACAACGGCGTGGGATTGCGCCCCAGTTCGTATTCCCCGGCTTTGATTTGCGCCGTCTTGCCCAGTACGCGCGCAAGCGCAATAAAGCTCCACGGTTCGGTCAACAATCGCGCCTGGGTAAGCTGTTTGGCTACGGATTTTAGGGTGCTGCCGGACTTCAGATCAAAGCGCAACGGGGCATCCGGCAAGGGCAATTCTTTGTGGGCAAAATGGTATAGCCACCCTGCCCCACCCATTGCCAGCAATAACAACAGCAACAGCAAGGAACGCAGCTTAGCAATCATCGTCGTTGCCGAAAACCCAAGCTAGCAGTCAGCCAAGTTCCGATCAGGCTATTGCATGCGAACAATTGTTCAATTCCTCCGAGGCGGCTCGACGCAACGATCGCTGCCAGTTTGATATTCTATCGCCCTGCGCCGCCGCCGCGCTATAATGTTCGCTGGAGAAGCCGCCGCACGCCAAAAAACCTTGCATCGGCGCAACCCAGTTGAAGTTTTGTTGTTTCGCCCGCTGCGCGGCGAAACAATTAGAGCCGTTTGAAAACGAGCGTACCGTTAGTGCCGCCAAAACCGAACGAGTTTGACATGGCCACATCGATCTTCATCGGCCGCGCCACATTTGGCACATAGTCCAAATCGCATGCCGGATCTTGGTTGTGTAGGTTTATCGTGGGCGGTGCAATTTGGTGTTGAATGCCGAGCAAGGTGAACACGGCCTCGACGCCGCCGGCGGCGCCGAGCAAATGCCCCGTGCTCGACTTGGTGGAACTCACCGCGAGCTTGCCTGCATGATCGCCAAAGCACCGTTTAATCGCAACCGTCTCGGCCAAGTCGCCAAGCGGTGTCGAGGTGCCGTGGGCATTGATGTAATCGACATTGGCGTGGGTAAGTCCCGCGTCTTTCAATGCATTATTCATACAGCGCGCCGCACCTTCGCCATCTTCAACCGGCGACGTCATGTGATAGGCATCGGCGCTCATACCAAAACCGGCGAGCTCGGCATAAATCCGCGCACCGCGCGCCTTCGCGTGCGCGTATTCCTCAAGCATGACCACACCCGCTCCTTCACCCAACACGAAGCCATCGCGACCACTGTCCCACGGCCGACTGGCGCCTTGGGGATCGTCATTGCGCGTCGAAAGCGCGCGCGCCGCGCAGAAGCCGCCGATGGTCAGTGTCGCCACGGCCGCCTCCGAACCGCCGGCGATCATAACATCGGCGTCGCCGTAAACAATGCAGCGCGCCGATTCGCCAATACTATGATTAGCGGTGGTACATGCCGATACGCTGGCAAGATTCGGTCCCTTTAATCCATACATAATGGATAAGTAACCGGCGGTCATATTGATAATGGAACCGGGAACAAAAAACGGCGAAATCTTGCGTGGTCCGCCTTGAAGCAACGCGTTATGTGTTTCTTGAATCATCACGATCCCGCCGATGCCCGAGCCGATATTAACGCCGATGCGCTCGGCGTTGGCGGGGGTAACTTGCAGGCCGGAGTCCTTTAGCGCCTGGGTGCCGGCGGCGATGCCGTAGTGGATAAACGTATCCAGCCGGCGCGCCTCCTTC
>JANNMV010000619.1:0-2561 GCA_031398205.1 Pseudomonadota bacterium
CGCGCAATCTGGGCGAGGCTCTCTTCGATCAGATTCAATCCGCCTTCGAGGTCGCCGCTGAGCGCCAAACCTTTGGCCAGGGTCGCTCGAAAGTAAGGCATCCAAGCCTCAGCGCCATGCGCGTGATACCTTTCCATTGCATCCCGCAGATGCGGGATGCCCTCCGCGAGGCGCCCTGCGCGCAGCCAAGCGAGGCCCTTATTCAACTGCGCTAGATCTTCGTAGATAATGGGCAGACTGTGCGCTCGGCCCAGCCGCTCGGCCTCCTCGACGCGTGCCAGAAGAGGCGCGGGCTCACAGCGGTAATCCCAAACCTGGCCGCTCGCGGTGAGCGCCCAGCCGAGGTCGAAAGGGTGGCCGCGCCGCCTAGCGTGCGCATCCTTGGCATCGCTTACCCGCACGGCACGATCCGGATAGCCGAGCATCCAGGTACCAAGGGAGACGTGGATGCCGGCAGACGTCTTCGGGTCGGTGTTCATGAAGTCCGCGAGGTGGCGGTGCCGCTCCTCGCTGTACAGCGACAGCACCCGATCCCCATGCTCGCGTGACCGGTTGAAATCTCCCCGATAAAAATGGTTGACGCATGCCGCCCTGTGCCCCACGATCAACAGATCCGGATCGCCGGTGGCTTCCCCCGTAGCTAGCATTTCATTCACCCAGTCGAGGGCTTCAGCGACTCGGCCCTGGGTCGCCACGCTAGCCCACAGTCCGTAGTATATCGGCACTAACGCCTCGTGGCGGCTGAGGGACTTGGCCAACCCAAGCGCCGGGTGGAAGCTGGCCCAAACCTCAGGCGCTGTCCAGCCTTTGAGCGCTAGCCAAGTCGTTCCGAGCGGAGCGCGCAAGTCCAGTTCTTTTCCATCGCGCATCGGTGACTGGGGCAGCGTGCCGATGATCTCCATGCCCTGGTTCAGGTGCGAGATCGCTTCGTTCAACGCCAATCGTTTCAACGCCAGCTGCCCCGCCTTCTGCCAGTAGCCAATCGCTGCCTCGGCCTGTCCAGCCGCCGTAAGGTGATGCGCGAGCAACTCGGGTTCGGTGTCTCGGATCGTGGGGAAGTGTTCTTCGAGCACCCGTGCGATCTTCGCGTGCAGCGCCTGACGCCGGGTTTTGAGCAGCGAGTCGTAGGCAGTATCTTGCACCAGCGCGTGCTTGAAGGTGTATTGCGCATCGGGTGGGTTGCCGCGCCGGAACGCCAACCCCGATTCGGTCAACTGGTTGAGCGCGGTGTCGAGCTCGGTTTTGCTGTGGGGTGCGACTGCCGCAATCAACTCGTAGCTGAACTCCCGCCCGATGGCCGCCCCGATCTGCGCGATGTCTTTTGCTGCTGGAAAGCGATCGAGACGCGCCGTGAGCGAGTCTCTGAGCGTGTCCGGAATGGTGACGCTGCGGGAAGCGCAGACGTAGTCGTAGTGATCGCCTGCGTCCTTGAGTTCGTCGGATTCGAGAATCGCCTTAGTGAGTTCTTCCACATACAACGGCACGCCGTCGGTCTTGGCTAGGATTCTCTCCAGCAGGTCGGCGGGGAGTGCTTTACCGCCGGCGAGCTTGAACACAATCGCGCTGCTTTGCGCGCGCGTGAGCTTGGATAGGTTCAGCGCGATGACATGTCCGTGATGTGACCAGCGCGACTGGAACTCCGGCCGATGGGTAAGCACGATCAGCAGCGGGATGGCTCTGACGCGGTCGATCAGCAGGTCGAGCGCCTCAAGACTGGTGGGATCTGCCCAGTGCGCGTCTTCGTACAGCATCACCGAGGGTTGCTTTCTGGCGGCCGCTTCGGTGAGATCGACCAAGGTGCGCAGCGTTTCGTCCTTGTGCTTCTGCGGCGTCATCGCGAGCGCCCCGTAGCGCGCCTCACACGGAATCGACAGCAACGATGCGATGAACCTGACATCGGCCAGTGGCCGGCCGTAGTGGGTGACGATCAAAGCTTCCAACTTGTCGAGTTTGGAATCGACTATCTCGTCGCGGCTGAATTTGAGCACACGCTCGAAGTTATCGATGCTCGGGTAGAGTGCACTGTTGACGTAATAGGGCGAGCATTGAAAGCGCAGTGCCTGCGCGCCTTGGGCTTCCAGTCGGTCGTGCAGGGCGCTCAAGATGCGGCTCTTGCCAATCCCCGGTTCGCCGGAGAGCAGCACTACCTGGCCTTCGCCGTCTTGTGCGAGTTGCCAACGTTCCAGCAGCAGCCCAATATCTTGCTCGCGCCCCACCAGTGGCGTGAGCGCCGCCCCCCGGCTCGCTTCAAAGCGGCTCGCGGCCGCGCTGACGGCCAGCACCCGCCAAGCGCGAACGGGCTCGGCAATCCCTTTGACCTCGTGTTCGCCCAGATCAGCCAATTCAAACGCGTTGCCGACCAAGCGGCGAGTGGAGGAAGCAATCACGATTTGATCGGCCGCGGCCAATCCCTGCAACCGCGCCGCGAGATTGGGCGTAGAGCCTACTGCCAACTTCGATTGATCGCCCACCCCGGCTTGTTCACCGACGACGACCGGGCCGGTGGCGATGCCGATGCGCACCGACAACGCTTCAGTCGACGATGCCCGCTTCACCGCTTG
>JANNMV010000638.1:0-4853 GCA_031398205.1 Pseudomonadota bacterium
GAATGCCCTCGGTGATGCAGATCACGAGATCCAGTCCCGCCTCCACCGCCTCATCGATAGCCGCGGCCGCATAGGGCGGTGGCACATAAATCACCGACGCCGTAGCGCCGGTTTTTTCTTTCGCCTCGGCAACGGTATTGAAAATGGGGATGCCGTCGAAGCTCTGGCCACCCTTCCCCGGCGTCACGCCGGCGACATAACAATTCGCGCCGTTCGCATAAGCCTTGCCCATCTGCGTGTGGAATTGCCCGGTTTTGCCGGTGATGCCTTGGGTGATGACCTTGGTGTTTTTGTCTATTAGGATGCTCATAAACCTTACCTTAATCTGTCATTGGTCCAAGCTGTCATTCCCGCGAAAGCGGGAATCCATGTTCGATCAACCAATAATCGTTTCATACAAATCGTGCCACTCTGGATTACCTGATTCGATCAACTCGATCTTCCAAATCCGATTCCAATTCTTGATTTGCTTCTCGCGCAAGATCGCTTGCTCGACATTTTCATGTTGTTCGTACCAAGCCAAAGACTTGATACCGTATTTTTTTGTGAAGCCTTCGACTTGTTCTTCTTTGTGTTGCCAAACTCGTTGCACGAGATTCGATGTCACACCTACGTACATCGTTCCTCTTGGTTTGTTGGCTAAAATGTAAACGTAGTAATATTTTTGCGACACTTAAAATGGATTCCCGCTTTCGCGGGAATGACAGCAGTTTACGGCGATCGTCAGTTTAGCGTGCCGCGGCAACGACCTTCTGCGCCGCATCGGCCATGTTTGCTCCCAAAATTATCGGCAGACCTGACTCCGCCAGAATCTTTTTTCCGAGATCGACATTAGTCCCCTCCAAGCGCACCACCAACGGGACTTTCAATTGCACTTCGCGGGCGGCCGCGACGACGCCATTGGCGATTACGTCGCATTTCATAATGCCACCGAAAATATTCACCAGAATCGCTTTCAAACCGGGATTCTTCAGCATGATCTTGAAGGCTTCGGTGACTTTTTCTTGCGTCGCGCCACCGCCAACATCCAAAAAATTTGCCGGTGCGCCGCCGTAGAATTTGATGATGTCCATGGTCGCCATGGCCAGGCCCGCGCCATTCACCAGGCAGCCGATGTTGCCGTCGAGCGAAATATAGGAAAGATCAAATTTCGATGCTTCCACCTCCGCTGGGTCTTCCTCGTCGAGGTCGCGCAAGGCGACGATGTCGGGATGGCGGAACAGTGCGTTGTCGTCGAAGTTGAATTTCGCGTCAAGGGCGATGACTTTGCCGTCGCCGGTCAAAATCATTGGATTGATTTCCGCCAGTGACGAATCGGTTTCATCGAACGCTTTGTACAACCCAAGAAGCACGCCACGAGCCGCGCCAATGCTGGCTTCCGGCACGCCGATCTTGCGTGCGATGTCTTCGGCTTCGTTGACTTTGAGTCCTGTACCGGGATCGATAAACACTTTGTGGATTTTTTCCGGCGTGTGTTCGGCAACCGCCTCAATATCCATGCCGCCTTCGGAGCTTGCCATCAGCGCAACGCGTTGCGTGCCACGATCGACCACCATGCCGACGTACAATTCTTTCTTAATGTCCGCACCCTCTTCGATCAACAGCCGTCGGACTTTTTGTCCTTCCGACCCAGTCTGGTGAGTCTTCAGTTGCATGCCGAGAATTTGGCTTGAATATTGGCGTACTTCATCGATGGATTTCGCCACCTTCACGCCACCGCCTTTGCCACGTCCACCGGCGTGTATTTGCGCCTTCACAACCCAGATTTTCCCACCTAAGGTTTCAGCCGCTTTCACTGCTTCATCGACGGAAAAACACACCATGCCACGAGGCACCGGGACGTTAAATTTTCGGAGAACTTCTTTACCTTGGTATTCGTGAATTTTCATGTTCGCTTAGGGCTTGATTTCGGATGCGTTGGCGGCATCGCGCTGAAACCAACGCGGATAAAATTTGGCGACAACCGCGCCGCGAGTATCGAGCGCGTGACAGCCATCGAGTTGAAATGGTTTTTTGTCGGGGTCGGGAACCCTCGCGCGGCCGTGGCCGTACATCGATTGAATCGCCGCAGGCGCCATCGATCCTAACAACTCGGTCATGTGAGCACAGCCTTTGAGTTTGCCGAATAGGCCGGCGAGAAAAATGCGAAATCCGGCGGCGATCTTTTGGCCCTTGAGTTTTTCGCGATAGTCCGGCGTGATTTTACTGCACTCGTTTTCGTATGGCATGCCGTCGGTCACGGCGAAGGCATCGACGATCATCATATCGCCGTCCAGGACGAGGCGCAGTTTCATATCATGCACCGGCACGCCGGCCTTGCGCGAAAAATGCACCGCATTGACATCGTAGTGTTTGACGTCGACGAGATGACCTTCGATCTCGAACAAGCCATCTTCGCGCTCGTAGCCGTCGATTTGTATAGTGCGCGTATGCAGATGCCGGCGGCCTGCGACGGAATTCGGTAGCGGCATGGATACCTTTGGCTTATTTGATCAGCGTGACCGGCACGCTGCTTAAATGGACGACCTTGCTGGCGACGGAACCCAGCACGAATTCGGAGATCGCACCCATGCCGCTAGTTCCCATAATGATTTGGTCGATGGTATTTTCTTTCGCGTACTGGGCAATGGTTTCAGCCGCATGGCCCACGCTGATGTGATGGGTGTGAGCCACATTGGCTTGTTTGAGCCGTTCCTGAGCCGATTTCAATGCGGCGTAACCCTCGTCGCGATAGTAGTCGTTCAATTGCTGTTCACTGATAAACATTTTCACATGCCCGGACAAAATGGGAATCTGTACGTTCAACACATGAATGTCCATGCCGGTTTGGTTTGTCGCTTGTCGAATGGCATGGTCGATGGCGCGATTGGCGCCATCGGATCCGTCTACAGGCACGAGTATTTTCATCGATTGGATAACCTCATAATTTGTCGGTGGGGGAAGTTTCGCCATACGCCAGATCAATCAACGGCCCACTCTTTTTCTCCTGGCGTGAGGCCAGCCATTTTCCGAGCGCGACCACAAACACCGCGCCCAGTATGGGAAGCCCAGTATGCAAGTAAGCGGCGTGCTGTTCGATCCAACCTGCGATAGCATTGTCCGTCACCACCATCTCACCGGCCACATAGCCAAGCAGTCCGCCGCCGATGGTGATAATGATTGGAAAGCGATCCATCACTTTCAGAATCAAGGTGCTGCCAAAAACTATGATGGGTATGCTGATAAGCAATCCGATCACGATTAGCGGAATGCTGCCGTTGGCGGCGGCGGCGATGCCAATGACATTGTCCAAACTCATTACGAAATCGGCGATGATGATTGTGCGTACCGCTGCAATCAAACTATCGTGCGCGGAAATGCCTTTCCCGTGCTCGTCGTCCGGCAGGATCAACTTAATGCCGATCCACAGCAGCAACAGCGCACCGACGATCTTCAGGTAAGGCAGGTGCATCAAGTACACGGCGAAGAATGTGAGTATGATGCGCAAGACGATGGCGCCGCCGCTGCCGAGCAATACGCCCAATTTGCGCTGTTCCTCCGGCAGGGAACGGCAGGCTAACGCGATCACCACGGCATTGTCGCCGGACAGGACAATGTCGATCCCGATGATTTTCAGCAGCGCCGCCCAGGATTCGGGTGTGAATAGAGTTTCTAACATGTTTAGTAATGGAATTCTCGGCGCGAAGCCGTAAAATAGAACAATGGAAATATTAATGAATGTGCTGCGAGCACCGGACATTGGATTTTCGCTGATTTCACGGTTTCGGGCAAGTTGGTTCGCCATTCTCGTGCTGCTGGTCGCGAGTTTAACGGCCAGCGTTGCCGCCGTCGCCGCGAATTTGGATGAACAGTTTCTGGCAGCCGAAGAAGCGTTTCGTACGCGCGACAGCAAAGCGTTGGAATTTTATATTCCGGCTCTCAAGGATCACCTGCTTGCCGACTATCCCCAATATTGGCTGCTGCAACTGACCCTGAAAGACGCCGACCCAACACAGGTCAGCGATTTTCTCACGCGCCATCCCGATGGCCCGCTCGCGGAACGGCTGCGTATCGATTGGCTTAGGCTGCTCGGACAAAACGAGGATTGGGAGGCCTTCGGCGCGCAGTTTCCAAAATTGAAGCAAGAAGACATCGGCCTGACCTGTTACGACGTGCAACGCCGCATCGTCCAGGGCGATAAGGAGGCGGTCAAGCAAACCCTTCCACTATGGTTCACCGGAAGCAGCCAAGCGGAAAGTTGCGATCCGCCGTTCGCCCAACTTCTCGGCGAAGGTTTGCTGTCCAGCGACGATGTTTGGGCACGCATCCGTCTTGCGGCGATCGCCAACAACGCCGGAGTTCTGATCGCGGCGAACAGCTATCTGCCGGCGCACGAAGCCATCGACATCAAAGCGTTCGACAAGGCGCGCCGCGCACCCAGCGTTTATTTATCCAAAAAATCTCTGCCGCTAAAAACCCGTGCCGCGCGTGAGATTGCCATTTTTAGTGTGATCCAGATCGCGCGCAAAAATCACGAGCAAGCGGCTACACATTGGATCGCCTTAGCGCAGCGCTTTGCCGAGAAGGATCAAGCCGACGTGTGGGGACAGATCGGCTTGCAGGCCGCCTGGTCGCACGATTCTACCGCGCTGACGTGGTTCAAAAAAGCCGCCGACGTGCCGCTTAGCGAGAACCAACTGGCCTGGCAGGCGCGTGCCGCCTTGCGCGCACAGAGTTGGCCGGACGTGTTGAATGCGATTGACCGCATGTCCGCAAGCGAACAGAAAATCGCGGCGTGGCGTTATTGGAAAGCACGCGCTTTAAAACAACAAGGCAAAACCAACGAGGCGCGCGAATTGTTTTCGCCGCTGGCG
>JANNMV010000046.1:0-5264 GCA_031398205.1 Pseudomonadota bacterium
GTGAGGTCTGCGAAGTGGCGGTGCTTCTCCTCGCTGTATAGCGCCAGCACCCGGTCGCCATGCGCGCGTGAGTGGTTCAAATCTCCCAGATAAAAGTAGGTGTTGCATGCCGTCCAGTGTCCCACGAGCAACAGATCCGGATCGCTAGTGGCTTCTGCCGTAGCCAGAGTTTCATTCACCCAGTCGACGGATTCAGCGGCGCGACCCTGGGCTAAGATATTGGCCCACAGGCCCCAGTAGATCGGCACTAACGCCTCGTGGCGCCTCAGGGACTTGGCCAGCCCGAGTGCCGCGTAAAGCTTGGTCCACACCTCAGGCGCAGCCCAGCCTTTGAGCGCTATCCAGGCCGTGCCGAGCGAGATGCGCAGGTCCAGTTCTTTCCCATCGCGCTCCGGTGACTGCGGCAGCGTGCCGATGAGCTCCATGCCCTTGTTCAGATGCGAGATTGCTTCGTTGAACGCCAGGCGTTTCAACGCCAGCTCACCCGCCTTTTGCCAGTAGCCAATCGCCGTCTCGGTCTCGCCCGCCGCCGTCAGGTGATGGGCGAGCAGTTCAGGTTCGTTGTCTTTGGTTTCCGGGAAGCTCTTCTGGAGCACGTGCGCGATCTTGGCATGCAGCGCTTGTCTGCGGCTCTTGAGCAGTGAGTCGTACGCCGCGTCCTGCACCAGGGCGTGCTTGAATATGTAGGTAGCCTCGGGCGGGGCGCCGCGCCGGAACGCGAGTCCCGATTCGATCAACTGGTTGAGCGCGCTGTCGAGCTCGGTTTGGGTGTGAGGCGCCACTGCCGCAATGAGTTCGTAGCTGAACTCACGCCCGATGGCCGCGCCGATCTGCGCAATCTCTTTTGCGGCTTGCGAGCGATCGAGACGCGCTGTGAGCGAGTCTCGCAGGGTGGCCGGGATGGTGATGGTGTGGGCGGCGCCGGCGTAGTCGTAGTGATCACCGGCGTCTTTGATCTCACCCGATTCAAGAATGGACTTGGTGAGTTCCTCCACATACAACGGCACACCGTCGGTCTTGGCCAGGATTCTCTCCAGCAGGTCGGCGGGGAGTGCTTTACCGCCGGCGAGCTTGGATACAATAGCACTGCTTTGCGCGCGCGTGAGCTTGGATAGGTTCAGCGCCGTGACATGGCCGTGGCTGCTCCACCTCGGCTGGAACTCAGGCCGATGGGTGAGCACGATCAGCAATGGGATGTTCCTGACGCGGTCGATGAGCAAGGCCATCGCTTCGAGGCTAGTGGGATCGGCCCAGTGTGCATCTTCGTACAGCATCACCGTGGGTTGCTTTCTGGCGGCGGCTTCAGTGAGATCGACCAAGGTACGCAGTGTTTCGTCCTTGAATTTCTGCGGGGTCATGGGCAGTGCGCCGTAGCGCTGCTCGCAGGGAATGGACAAGATGGAGGCAACGAAGCGAACATCGCTTAGCGGGCGTCCGTATTGGCTAACGATCAGCGCTTCGAGCTTGTTGAGCTTGGACTCGCCCGTTTCGTCACGGCCGAATATCAACGCGCGCTCGAAGTTGTCGATACTGGGGTAGAAGGCGCTGTTGACGTGGTAGGGTGAACATTGGAAGCGAAGCGTTCCCACGCCCTGGGCTTCCAGTCGTTCGCGCAAGGTATTCAAGACGCGACTCTTGCCGATGCCCGGTTCCCCGGACAACAGCACGACTTGGCCTTCGCCCTCCTGGGCTAGTTGCCAGCGCTCCAGCAGCAGCCCGATTTCTTGTTCGCGCCCGATTAGCGGCGTGACCATACCGTGGGTGGCGGCTTCGAAGCGGCTCGCCGCCTCACGCACCGCCATCACCCGCCAAGCGTGCACCGGCTCGGCAATCCCTTTCAGTTCATGTTCACCCAGGTCCGAGAGTTCGAACGAGTTGCCGACCAGGCGACGTGTGGAGGAGGCGATGACGATTTGATCGGCGGACGCTAAGCCTTGTAGTCGAGCCGCGAGATTTGGCGTCGAGCCAATCGCTAACTTCGACTGCTCACCGACTCCGGCTTGTTCGCCGACCACGACCGGACCGGTGGCGATGCCGATTCGAACCGACAATGGTTCGGCAGAAGAAGCATCCTTCACCGCTTGAACGATTTCAAGCGCCGCGCGCAGCGCGCGCTCGGCGTCTTCTTCGTGGGCTTTGGGCCAGCCGAAGTAAGTGAGAATGCCGTCGCCCACGTAGCGGGCGACATAGCCGTCGTAGCGGGCGATGACTTGACCGCAGACAGTGCGATAGTCGTGGAGCAAACTGCGCAATTCTTCGGGGTCGAGCTTCTCACTTAAAGCCGTCGAACCGACTAAATCGCAGAACATCACCGTTAACTGGCGGCGCTCGCCGCTATTCTCTACGTTGGGCGGAGGGTTCTCTGACGCTGGAACGGCGGGTGGGAGCGGCTGGCCTTCGGCCACCCGTTCTGCGGATGTTGCGGGCGCGGCGCTTTTTAGCGCTTGGAGAATACGCTTTCGATGTCCGAACGAGATGCCGAGTTGCTCCAAGTCCGCGTCGGTCAATATCTTGAGAACAGCCAGATCAACGTCGTTGCTCTCGAGCAAGGGAGCGTACTGATCGAGTCCCAATTGCCGTAGAAATTCCAGAATCGTATCCATCACCGTATTAAGTCTTCTGTTACGATTAACACGACATCGTTAATGCTCATTGAAGGAGCTCGGTATGAAGGCGCTTGTGGAAGAAAAAGGTGTGCTGATACCGAAGCGCATGTTGCGAGGTGTTAAGCAAGTAGAGATTCGAAAGGAACGCAGCGTAATCGTTGTCGAACCTACCGCGCTGGTCAACGACCCGGTTTTCGAGCTTGGCAAAAAACCCGTTCGAACAGGAATTTCGGACGGTTCAGCCGGACATGACGAATATCTGTATCGGAAACTGTGACGACGTACTTTCTCGACACTGGTTTTCTGATCGCGCTGGAATCCCTCGATGACCAGCATCATAAAGTGGCCCAAGCATTTTGGCAGAATTTTCTCTTTAACCATTCGACCCTGATTTCTACTTCGTATGTTCTGGGGAAGGTCGTGACGTTCTTCAACGCTCACGGCCAACATGCCAAAGCAGTGCAAATCGGACGGCTCCTCCTCACCAGTACTTTGATCGACTTGGTGCATGTTGACCAGACGTTGTTTCAGGAGGGCTGGCGATTGCTTGAGCGCCATCGCGATAAACGCTATTCGCTGACTGATTGCATCTCCTTTGCGTTGATGAAGCGGCGCAAAATCAAGATCGCGCTTGCCTTTGACAAACACTTTACTCAAGCGGGATTCCAAATAGCGCCGTAATATCGCGCTGGAAGCGTTCGCATAGTGGATCCGTTTGGCTTGATCCACTTCACATTTTTCATTGCCGTGCCCAGCCGCACCCAGCTTGGTTGGCCCTGGCCCTAGGCCACCCAGTAGGCCACCCGGTAGGCCACCCGGTCATTCCCGCGAAGGCGGGAATCCATTGTGTGTAAACAGGACAGCCGCCCACCAATCCCAAACGCTCGTCTTGAAAGTACGCGCCGCATGGATTCCCGCTTTCGCGGGAATGACACCGCTTGAAACTTTGTCGGCCAATGCCTTGCATCACGTTCGGTCACCGGAAATCATCACGCCAATTCCTCAAGTAGCGCTTTGGCTTCGATTAAATCTTTTGTATCGAAGCCTTCGGTGAACCAGTTGTAGACGGCTGAGAGCAGATCGTGCGCTTCTTTGCGTTTGCCCTGGATTTGCCACAGCCGAGCAAGGCTGGTGGAGGTGCGCAGTTCCCAGGATTTGGCCTGCTGTTCACGTGCGACATCGAGTGAAGCGAAGTAGTTTTCTTCCGCCACCGACAGCTTTCCTTGCTGCTGCAGCATCCAACCTTTGAGCCGCAGCGCCTCCGCAAGGTGCCAACGTTCTTCCCATCCCGGCCGCGCAATCTGGCCGAGACTTTCCTCGATCAAACTCAACCCGCCGGCGAGGTCACCGCTCAACGCAAGGCCTTCGGCCAGGACCGCTCGCATGTAGGGCATAAAGTGCTCGCCGCCAGCCGCGTTCCACCTTTCCATTGCGCCCCGCAGATGCGGGATGCCCTCCGCGAGTCGCCCTGCCCGCAGCCAGGCGAAGCCCTTCCAGATCTGCGCCAGCACCTCGGAGATGAAGGGCAGACTGTGCGCTCGGCCTAGCCGCTCGGCCTCCTCGACGCGCGCCAGAAGAGCCTCGGGTTGGCCGCGGCAATTCCAAACCAGGCCGCCCACGGTGAGCGCCCAGCCGAGGTCGAAGGGCTGGCCGCGCCGGCGAGCGTGCGCATCCTTGGCATCGATGAGCTGCACGGCACGATCCGGAAAGCCGAGCATCCAGGTGCCAAGGGAGACGTAGACACCCGCAGTCGTCTTCGGGTCGTCGTTCACGAGGTCTGCGAGATGGCGGTGCTTCTCCTCGTCATACAGCGCCAGCACCCGGCCGCCATGCTCGCGTGATTGGTTGAAATCTCCTAGCCAATTGTAGGTGATGCAGGCCGCGTCGTGCCCCACCATCAACAGATCCGGATCGCCGCTGGTTTCTGCAGTCGCCAGCATCTCATTCACCCAGTCGAGGGTTTCGGCGATGCGCCCCTGGACTAGGACATTGACCCACAGCCCGAAGTAGATCGGCACCAGCGCCTCGTGGCGGCTAAGGGATTTGGCCAACCCAAGCGCCGGCTGGAGGCTGGACCACACCTCAGGCGCTGCCCAGCCCTTGAGCGCCATCCAGGCGGTGCCGAGCGGGGTGCGCAGGTCCAGTTCGCTGGCATCGCGCTGCGCTGATTGGGCAAGCTTGCCGATGAGCTCCATGCCCTGGTTCAGGTGCGAAATCGCTTCGTTCAACGCCAAACGTTGCAACGCCAGCTTGCCCGCCTTCTGCCAATAGCCAATCGCGGTCTCAGTCTCGCCCGCCGCCGTCAGGTGATGCGCGAGCAGCTCGGGTTCGGTGTCTTCGGTCGTGGGGAAGTGTTCTTCGAGCACCCGCGCGATTTTGGCGTGCAACGCCTGACGCCGAGTCTTGAGCAGCGACTCGTAGGCCGCGTCCTGCACCAGGGCGTGCTTGAAGGTATATTGCGCTTCGGGTAGGGTGCCGCGGCGGAACGCGAGCCCCGATTCGGTCAACTGGTTAAGCGCGCTGTCGAGATCGGTTTCGGTGTGGGGTGTAACCGCGGCAATGAGCTCGTAGCTGAACTCGCGCCCGATCACCGCGCCGACCTGCGCGATCTCTATTGCTGCAGGTGAGCGATCAAGACGCGCCGTGAGCGAGTCTCGC
>JANNMV010000062.1:0-6872 GCA_031398205.1 Pseudomonadota bacterium
GCCGACATTGAGCGAGCGAGCGAACTTGAGTTAACACGAACCCATAGTGCGGCGCTGGCTTCGAGCGTGCTGTTAGCGCCGCACCATGGCAGCAAGACGTCTTCGAGCAACGAATTTTTACGAGCCGTGCATCCGCAAATCGTCATGGTGTCGGCCGGTTATCGCAACCGATTTGGACATCCCAAAGACGAGATCATGGATCGCTACGCCGCATTGGGCGCGTCGGTTTATCGCAGCGATCGCGATGGCGCGGTGACGTTTCGCTTTGATCAAGGCGGCGTACACGCTCAAGCATATCGGCAAGCACAACCACGCTACTGGCATGGCCGCTGATTTTCCGCGGCGTTATACTGAGCGCGATGTCCGCAACCTTGACCGAAGAACCGAGTTGGCTCGCACATTACCGTGCGTGCAGCGCCGCGCTGCACGCTAATCTCAACCTGGCGATCACATTCGTTGACGCGCTCAATCACACCGATCCGCTGCCGCCACGCCTGAAAAGCGCCGCCGCCAGCGCCGACGTATTGGGCGAAATTCAAGCAGATGCCGATTGCATTAGTGCGGTGTTGCTCGGCGCTTTGCCGCAGTGGGGACGGGAGCAAATCGAAGCGGAATTTGGCGCCAATGTCGTTAGCTTGATGGATGGCCTGAAGCGTATTCGCGCCATCGAGACCCTCAGCGATGATGGGACTTCCATCGGCGCGCAGCAACTCGAAAGTCTACGCAAGATGTTGCTGGCGATGGCGCAGGATATGCGTGTGGTGTTGATTAAACTCGCCGAGCAGTTGGGTTTGATGCGTAGGCTCACCTCCGCTGCGGCGGCGCCGCAACGCGAAGCGGCGCGTCAAACGCTGAATTTGTACGCACCGCTCGCCAACCGGCTCGGGGTGTGGCAATTGAAATGGGAGTTGGAAGATCTGGCGTTCCGCTTTCTTGAGCCGGCGACCTATCAGAATGTCGCGCACCTACTCGACGAGCAACGTGGCGACCGCGAAAATTACATTGAAAAAGTGGCTACGCTTTTGCAACAGGCAATCGATGCGGAAGGCTTGAAAGTAGAGGTGCAGGGCAGGCCCAAGCACCTCTATAGCATCTATAAAAAAATGCAGGATAAACACCTGGCGTTCGACGATCTCTACGACGTGCGCGCACTGCGCGTGCTCACGGTTGACGTGCGTGGCTGCTACACGGCGCTCGGCGTGGTTCACAATTTGTGGCAACCGATTCCAGGCGAGTTCGACGACTATATCGCGCAACCCAAGGGCAATAATTATCGCTCACTGCATACGGCGGTGATTGGCCCCGAGGGGCGCGCGCTGGAGGTTCAGATTCGCACGCATGATATGCATCGCGAATCGGAATTCGGTGTGGCGGCGCACTGGCGTTACAAAGATGGCGGGAAAGCGGATCGCAAGTACGATGCCAAAATCGCCTGGCTACGCCAAGTGTTGGATTGGCGCGATGAAGT
Organism: Pseudomonadota bacterium; assembly: GCA_031398205.1. GTDB lineage: Bacteria > Pseudomonadota > Gammaproteobacteria > Burkholderiales > JALYOK01 > JALYOK01. The sequence goes on from JANNMV010000062.1 coordinate 1,469, forward strand.
CAGTGCAAAACGCTCCGGCGAGTTGCTGCAAGACAGCGTCTATGTGATTACGCCGCAAGGGCAGGTGATCGACCTGCCGCAGGGCGCGACGCCGGTGGACTTTGCCTACCATTTGCATACGGACCTCGGCCATCGCTGCCGCGGCGCCAAGGTTGACGGCGCTATCGTACCGTTAAGTTATGTCTTGCGGAACGCGCAGCACGTCGAGATTGTCGCCGCGAAGCAGGGCGGCCCAAGCCGTGATTGGTTGAACACGAATCTTGGCTATCTTGCCAGCCATCGCGGCATGGCCAAGGTGCGGCAATGGTTCAATCATCAGGAATTAGCGCTCGCCACGGCGAATGGCCGCGCGCTGCTGGAAAAAGAAATGCAGCGCGCCGGTAAGACCGGTGTCGCGCTGGAACAGGTCGCGGATCGTCTGAAATTCTCCGGGGTAAACGCGCTATTCGCTGCCATTGGCCACGGCGAGGTAACGCCGCGGCAGATTCAACAAGCCCTGGTCACGGAGGTGGTTGAAGCGCCGCAAGCGAACGTCACACAAACCGCAAAAGCGCTCACCACTTCGCGCGGCATTCTGGTGCTGGGTATCAACAACATCGCCACGGTCATGGCGAAATGTTGCAAGCCCGCGCCGCCGGAAGCCATCGTAGGTTTTGTCACCAAGTCGCGCGGCGTCATGGTGCATCGCGCCGATTGCGGCAACGTCACGCGCCTGGATGCGCAGCGGCGCGAACGTCTGATGCCAGCCGACTGGGGGCAGGATATGGTCGGCCCGTTCGCCGTGGATATCGCCGTGGAAGCCGAGGATCGCGCCGGCTTGCTGCGCGATATTTATGACGCCATGGCGCGGGAAAAAGTGAATGTCACAGCGGCGAATACGCTGACACGCGGGGCCGCCGCGACGATGTTGTTTACTGTGGAAATTCCCGATTTAGGGAAACTACAACTCACGCTACAAAGTGTTCGTAATATCGCGGGTGTGGTGCGGGCGAGTCGCAAACGAACATGATGGCGCAGCGTCTTGTGATGCGCCGTTCCCTCATGGCCTTCGGCCAGTGGCTGGCCTACCGCCTCGAACATTCTTTGTGCTACAAACTTTGGCCATGCACAAAAAAATTTCCAAGCTTGTTCGCTATAATCATGGCACCACTCATTCAAACCACCTTGGACGCACACCATGAACCAAATTGATCTAGCAGGAAAAATCGCCATTGTCACCGGCGGCGCACGTGGCATCGGTTATGCAATTTCGCAACGCTTGTTGCAATCCGGCGCGAAAGTCGCGTTGTGGGATATGGACGCGGACGCGATGGCGCAGGCGGAGAAAGAACTAAACGCGCCGGGCAAAACCATGTCGGCGAAGGTTGATATTACCGATGAGAAAGAAGTGGACGCTGCCCTCGCCACGACAGAAAAGCAATTGGGCGCAGTGGATATTCTCATTAACAATGCCGGCATCGCGGGGCCGACGGTAAAGCTGTGGGAATACTCGCCGGCGGATTTTCGCAAAGTCGTCGAGATCGATTTGGTTGGGCCTTTTTTGTGCTGTCGCGCGGTCGTGCCGGGCATGATGACGCGCGGTTACGGCCGTATCGTCAACATCGCGTCGATCGCCGGCAAAGAAGGCAACGCCAACGCATCGGCCTATAGCGCCGCGAAAGCGGGCGTCATCGGATTGACGAAATCACTCGGGAAAGAATTGGCGAACCACGGCATTATGGTCAACTGCATCACACCCGCCGCGGCGAAAACCGACATCTTCAAACAAATTTCACAGCAACACATCGACTTCATGCTGTCGAAAATTCCGATGGGCCGCTTCGTCGACGTGAAAGAAATCGCAGCGATGGCCGCCTGGTTGTCGTCCGGCGATTGCTCGTTTACCACCGGCGGCGTGTTCGATATTTCCGGCGGGCGGGCGGTTTACTAGATTTCACACGCAAGGAGTAAAGCGACGAAGTAATCGTGATCTTCACGCCGTAAAATACGAGATTGCTTCGTCGCAAAAAGCGCTCCTCGCAATGACGGCAAAGGTGGATCAAGCACGGCGACAGCCGGCAAAATACGCAATTCACCTAATTCAATAATACTACGATGCCCGTAGAACAAGTATCCAGGGGCTGGGGGGCTGGCCTACGAGGTGGCCTAGGGCCAGGGCCACCTAGGGCCATGAGTTTCTCCAGGCATGCAACGCCACGAGACACAATCCGCGCGCTTCCTGGCACGACGGCAATTTACCTATGAACCAACGCGCACTCGGCGTAGTACTCATGGTCGGCGCCAGCGTGTGCTGGAGCCTTTCCGGCATCATCGTGCGCAACACCAGCGTCGGCAACCATTGGGAAGTCGTATTCTGGCGCTCATGTTTTAGCTTTTTGTTTTTGGCGTTGTGGTTGGGCGCGACCCATGGCCGCGGCAGCGTGTTGGAATTGCGCCGCGTGGGTTGGGTCGGCGTGGTCTCCGGTATTTTGTTTGCGACCATGATCACGTTCTTTTTGTTGGCGCTGACGTTGACGACCGTGGCCAATACTCAGGCGATTGTTTGTCTCTCGCCGTTCATGGCGGCACTGGCCGCGTGGGTGTTAATGCGCGAACGCCTGTCGATGCGCACCTGGATCGCCATGGCGGGCGCATTGATCGGCATCGCGCTGATGTTCATCGAATCATTCGGCGCCGGACGCATGATCGGCAACCTGGTCGCGCTGTTCGTACCGCTTGCCTACGGCATCAACGTCGCGATTCTGCGCAAGAGCCACGCGCAAGGAGACATGGTGATGGCGGTGCTGATTGGCAGTTTTATTTCAGCACTGGTGACCTTGCCGTTGGCCTGGCCGTTCCAAGCATCAGGCCACGATCTTGCGCTGCTCGGACTGATGGGTGTTCTGCAACTGGCGGTCGGCTGTATTTTGTTTGTACGGGCGACGCCACATCTGACCGCGGCGGAGATCAGCTTAATCGGTTTGCTCGAAAGTATCTTGGCGCCGTTCTGGGTGTGGTGGGGTGTCGGCGAACGTCCCAGCCAGTTGGCGTTAGTCGGCGGCGCGATTGTGATCGCGAGTTTGCTGCTGAACGAACTGCTCAGTGCGCGCCGAAAGCGGGTTTATCAGTGAGCCAGGATCTGCATGGCCCTAGCCCTAGGCCACCTCGTAAGCCAACCCCGAAGATTTGCTCTATTTCTAGGACGCTTGCCCACCGCAAACAAGGTAGACAATTCTCATGCCATTAGTAAAGATAAGGCACGAAGCGTTTGGTGCGCGCTCGGTATGCCGAATACTCAGAAAACTTTTTGCTCATTAACTGTTCTTCATAGCTCGCTTTGGTCGCGAGGATCAAGGCGAGGGCAATCCATAAGCCCAGCTTGAGCCAACTATTCTCAGCGACGACAAATGCTGCGGCCGCAAGCAGCAGCGTGCTATACATTGGATGGCGAATGAGTCGATACGGGCCACTGGTGATGAGCCGCGCGGTAGCTTTCGGTTCCGGGCGGATGTTGAAATTTCCGAGGCGGTTGTGGCGCAGGGTGTAGGTGCCGAGCGTGCTGCTGGCGATAATTGCGATCCAGAAAACAACGCCGAATCGAGGCGCGCCGAACGGCCAAACGATTAGGCCGATCAACGCCAACTGCAGGCTAATTAAAACAATGGAAAGGCGGCTTAACCCCATTTCGCAAGTGCTGCGCCCCAAGTGAGCCCGCCGCCAAATGCCGCCATTAATACTAAGTCGCCCGATTTGATTTTTCCGGCGCGTACCGCTTGATCCAGCGCGATCGGAATCGACGCCGAAGCAGTGTTGCCGATCGTATCGACATTGATCACGACTTTCTCGGCGGCGATGTGCAGGCGCTGTCCGACCGCCTCGATGATGCGCAAGTTGGCTTGATGCGGGACGAACACATCGACATCGTCGATGGTGTAGCCGTGCTTGTGCAAAATCGCCAGGGACGATTCGGTCATGCGTTCCACGGCAAGGCGGAACAACGCCGGGCCGTTCATGTGGACGCTGGTTTGGCCGCTCTCAAGCAACTCATCGGAATAGGGATCGCGCGAGCCGCCGGCGGGAATGTAAAGTAATTCCGCGGCGGCGCCGTCCGACGCGACCTCGACGTCGATCAACTGCGGGCCGTGCGGTACATTGCTGAAAACGGCGGCAGCCGCGCCGTCGCCGAACAAAACCGACGTTTTGACACTGGAGCGCGTGACGATGCGCGTGATGTAATCGACGTTCGCAACCAAGATATTTTGCGGCTTGTTGCTTGCCGCTAACAATCCGCGGGCGACCCAAGCCCCGTAAAGAAAGCCGGAACAGGCGGCGACTAAATCGAAGGCCGCGGCTTTTTTTGCGCCGAGATGGGCCTGGATTTGGCAAGCGGTTGAGGGTAGCAACATTTCCGGCGTGACAGTGGTGCAGATGATAGCGTCGAGGTCTGACGCGCCGATGCCCGCTTGTTCCATCGCTGATAGCGCGGCCTGCGTGCCGAGTATGGAGGCGTGCTCATCCGGGCCGGCTTGGCGGCGCTCGCGAATACCGGTGCGCGCTATGATCCATTCGTCGCTGACGGCGCCGGAGGCCGTGAAGACATTGTTACCAAGCACCTTTTTTGGCAGCGCATGGGCGGTACCGAGGATAGCGACGTGTTGGCTTAGCCGCTTTTGCAACGTTGGCTTTTCTTGCGCCACGACGCCGTGGTCTTCCCCTGAGCGGATTATTGTGTCGAATTCCATGTTATGGCCAGTCTCGTGCTGGAGTCAGTTTTTGATTCTGCGCGCGCGTCACAAAAATGTAAAGGAAACGGGCGAAGCCCGGCTACCAGTAATTTTCGACTGAAATTTGGCCGGGTTCTTTGCGTTTATTGAGCTTCAGTCCGCGCGCTTCAAGAATCGCGCGGGTGTCGTGCACCATATCGGGATTGCCGCACAGCATGACCTGTGATTTGTCCGCCGAAATGTTTATGCCGGCGCGCGCTTCGAGTACGCCGGATTCGATGGCGGCGGGGACGCGTCCTTTAACGGCAAAGTCGGTGTCCTCGCGACTAACGAACGGCATGTAGCAAAACTGCTCGCCGTGGACGGCGAATTTCTCGATAGTGTCGCGATAGCTTAATTCCTTGGCGTGACGCACGGCATGAACCAGCACGATTTTCTTGAAGCGTTGCCATGGATCGTCGGTTTTTAGAATGGAGAGGAAGGGACCCAATGCCGTGCCGGTCGAGAGCAGCCAAAGATTTTCCCCAGGCGGCACGTCGGCCAGGGTCAAAAATCCCGCCCCCTTGGGCGCCAAAAATACTTGATCGCCGGGGTTCATCGCTTGCAGGCGCGGCGACAGCGGGCCTTCCGGTACGATGATGGAGTAAAACTCGTACGGGCGCTCGTTCGGGGCGTTCACGAATGAATATGAGCGCGCCACG
>JANNMV010000098.1:0-1512 GCA_031398205.1 Pseudomonadota bacterium
GATCACCGGCCTGCCGGTCGCAACCATCGTCGAATTTGCGCGTTTGTATGGCCGCAACCGGCGCAGTTTCATTCGCTGCCATCATGGATTTTCGCGCTCGCGCAATGGCGCTGCAAACATGCACGCAGTGGTCTGCCTACCGGCCATCACCGGGGCATGGCAACATCAAGGCGGCGGCGCCTTGTACGGCCACACCGGCCTATACCCGCTCGATCGCACGCTCATCGAGGGCCTTGACATGATCGACATGAACATTCGCGAGCTCGATCAATCGCGCCTCGGGCCGATTCTTGTCGGCGAAGCGGACGCGCTTAACGACGGCCCGCCCGTCACCGCGCTGTTGGTGCAAAATACCAACCCCGCCATGGTCTGCCCCGAGCTGCATAAAGTGCACGCCGGCCTCGCCCGCGAAGATTTATTTACCTGCGTGCACGAACAATTCATGACCGATACGGCGGCATTCGCCGATATCGTATTGCCCGCAACCTCATTCCTCGAACATGACGATTTCTACACCGCGAGCGGCCACACTACCTTTCAAGTGGCGCGCAAAGTCATCGAAGCGCCCGGCGAGGCGCGTGAGAATCATTTCGTTATTTGCGAATTGGCTAAACGTTTAGGCGCCGAGCATCCGGGCTTTGACATGAGCACGTGGGACATCATGGACGAGACCCTGCGCCGCTCAGGCATGTGGGATGCGAAAACCAACCATGAGCGCGGCGGCCAAGACTTTACCTATGGGTTCGAGAAAATGCATTTCCTCGATGGCTTCGATACGAAAGATCGCAAATTTCATTTCCGCCCGGACTGGCAGCCATTTGGCGGTCGTTGGCAAGAAATGCCGGATCTTCCCGATCACATGGACGTGATCGATAACGCCACGCCGGAAAAACCGTTTCGCCTGGTTGCCGCGCCGGCCCGCACCTTTCTCAATTCATCGTTCACCGAAACGCCGTCATCGCTGCGTCGCGAGCAACGGCCGACCGCGTTGATTCATCCCGACGATTGCGCTGCATTAAGCGTAGTGGAAGACGATCGGGTCGAACTTGGTAACGAGCGCGGCGCGGTGACCGTTCACGTCAAACCGCAGGACGGGCAACAGCGCGGCGTGGTCATTGTAGAAGGCATCTGGCCGAATAAATACTTCGAAAACGGCATCGGCATCAACGCCCTCACCAGCGCCGACCCCGGTTGGCCGAAAGGCGGCGCGGCGTTTCACGATACGGCGGTGTGGATTCGGCGGATCGATTAGTTCAACCTTATGGCACCGTAGTTCTGCGGTCGCGGACGCTAATTTTTTACATACCGCGTCCGTAACCCGATCGCGAAAACAGAAATTCATCGCACGCGCTTTTCAGAAAAACTGTCTTGAATATTATCCTCGATGAAACTCTTCATCGAGGTCGACGCCGTCAAGCGGCGATGAATTTCGTTTGACACGCGCGAATACTGCATCACCGATCCGCTGAAAAACTCGATCTCCAATGTTTGATCCTTGGTGTCGTAGCCGAT